>QCRA01000012.1 GCA_003212035.1 Prochlorococcus sp. AG-459-D04 | reverse complement strand
TTACTTAATCACTACTTAATAAAATTGCCTTATAAATTAATTATGTATAAAAACTTTTGACTATGAAAAAAATTCTTTTAATAGTATTTTCTTTATTTTTTCTGTCCTCATGCAGTAATGATAAAGATTTTTTTCTTACCAAAGAAAATGCATTAATTAGTTGCGGTGGAAAATCTCGTGTTATCGAAAATGAAAATGAAGAGATAATTAATACAGAAGTTAAAGATTTAATAGATGGAATAGGTAAGTATGTGGAATTTACAGTTGTAGAGACTGATAAGAAAGGCGGAAAATATAGAATTATTAATTGTTTTCCAAGTGAAGAACCACAAGATTCAATAATAAAAACTATAAAAACAAATTATAAATTAAATAATTAAAAGATTTTTTGGAGTGAGGGAATTGCATTTAAAGAAAATAAAGGGAATATAACGAAAATGACAATTCCAATGAAATAAATTAAAACCCAAAAAGAATCATTAAGAAACAGCTTAAATATGTTAATAGAGCAATTATTGACATTACAGAAATGAAATTTGTAAATATTTAAGAAAAAGAAGAAAAATTAGACGCTCTTGTTTTTTGAAGAATCAAATATTGAAGAAGGCGGAGAAGTTAGAAATAAAATAACTACATAATTGTAGATATTGAATCGTTACTATTTTGTATCAGCTACATTCTTAAAGAAATCACAATAATTCATCAATTCTGATTCAGTTTCAATTTTGAGATTTAAATCATTAATTGCTTTCTTGGTATCAATTCTGTAGCCATACCAATCTAGACAAACTTCTCTCTGTCTTTGAGTGTCAGAAATCTCAGGGGTGTCTAATTTGTTCGATGTATTGGCACAACTCCACATCAAAGCCATTAAGGGGATAAATAAAATTAAGCGTTTCATTTTTTCCTTTTAACTAATCCATAGGTACATAATATTGGGTTCACTATTAAAACAACCCAAAAAGGAGGTGGAGGACCTCCATCAACAATTGTTCCAGCATTAAAAGTATTGAATAAGGCTACTGCTAATAAACAAGCCATTAAAGCTAGTTCACCTGATAAAACTTTTTTTAAAGATTTTTTATCTTTGATAGAGCTGCAAATAATCAATAAGAAACCTATTCCTAAATTACTAGCTGCTACAACATCTGCTGTCCCTCTTACAAGAAGCAAAGTTTCACTTGAAGCGTTGTCTGCGATAGTTTCCACAGAAAAAATTAGTAAGATAATAATTAATAATCCCAATAGGATATGAAGACTCCCAGCAGTTTTTAAAATATTTTTTAACTTCATACTAAAAAAGGAGCTAATTGCCCATTAGTTTAGATCGACTTTCAATCAAAGGAAATTAGTTCTTAGATTTTTCATCTAGTTTAGTTTGAAGTTTTGCTGCCTTATGCAACAAACCTACTGCTTCTTTTCTTCCAGTTGCGATAGATGCTTGATGTAATAATTCAGCATATTTTTTGGTTAATTTTTTCATTGGTTAGTTTTTTATGTCATTTTCACAGGCTTAATAAGTAAGTTAAATCTTAAACTTTTTTATATTGGATAGATTAGACAACTTGAATACTATAAAGTATTTGACTCTTGCAGGTGGTACTCTTTTTCATAAGTTCTTTAGCTTGGTCAATATTGCTGTTCTTTATCTCTACCTGAGATTTAACAATTATAACATGAACTACAAAATATATTCTTTAGAAATTATTCGCAACTGATTTAAATTTCGATTATTTAAATAATTTTCCGCATTAAATTTGTTCTGATAAGTTTCGAGATCCTTCATCTCACAAATCATGCTATTGGATATCAAATCAATTAGATGTTCTTTGTCCATACTTAACTTATAATCCTTGCCTGGAGTTAATTACTAATTAAGTAAGTAACTCAACACATAAGTAATAGTAATTATGTACTTCAAATGATTTGATAATTTAATTTTCTAGAAGACTTAAAATTTGTAGAAAAAACTACATCATTTGAAGTTTCAAATGAATATTTTATAGATATAAATCCAATTTAATTATTATGGAATTCGCTAAAAAAATTATGACCGAAAAAGCTGAAAAGCTTAACGGTAAAGCAGCAATGCTTGGGATGTTTGCTCTTGTGGGAGCATACTATTTTACTGGTCAAATTTTGCCAGGTATTTTCTAATAAAATCTCGTTTTGCTTTTTTATTTGGGGCTTAATAAGCCCCTTTTTTATTTTATTTTGACTTGAAAAATTGTGAATATATCATGAAGATTTTTTATGGGTTTTTGAAATCCATTGCTATAACTACTGGTACATGGTTCATTATCCAGTAGCTAGGTTCATTTTGTACCATAGGATTTCGGCGAATATAATCGATAGGAGTTCATCATGCATTAATACTAGGACTAAGCTTAGAAGCGTCTTCAAATGGTTCAAAAACTTTTATCCTAGTTCTTTCCTCATATATTAAGAGTAATTTTCTTCATTACTTACCTTTGGATAAAAGATAATTTAAAAAGACACCTCCAGAAACTAATAAACAACCCATAGTTAGAAATCCAAGTAAATCTAATATTGATTTATCAGTATTTATTTTCAGAAAAGTTAAAGCAAAAGCTATTGGAGGGAATAATAATATTGCTTTTGGAATAAGTGCCTGATTCCATTTCTTTGTAACAATATCTTCTTCATTTAGGTCTTGATACAATTTCTCTAACTTTTTCTTTTCTTCTTCCATTAAATAATCAATAAGCAGATAATTGTTCTAATACTAAAAATTAAGCTTAATCCCTGCGAGTTAATAGTCATTCAAAATACTTTTCCCCCTTTCAACCGATTGGAACAACTTTGCTATTTTACTAATACATATTTACGTATAAAAATTTCTGGTGATTTAATTTCAGGATTCAGAAAAATTAAAACCTTTTTTTATAATATCTTCAACAATTTGTGGCATATCAACATTTACCTTACTAACTATTTTAGAAACATTACCAACCAATTCATCACTAGGTTTTAATTTATTTTCATTTTTAGGCGATGGTAATTTACAAACTCCATGAAAGCCAAGTGCGTTGAGAAAATCTTGGGCGCCAGATTTTTTTGTTAAGTCTTCTAGTGCTATGTGATGCATTTCTATTTTTTTAGAAAACTTTTGAGAATAATATTCTTGGCGAGCTGACATCTCATAGCAGTACCATAGGGGAAGACCTAGTCCACCAAGTTTTATAAAAGGTTCTGGATTAATTATTTTTTTAGCGTAAGTTGGATGTAAGTACCATTGCCAAGCAAGAGTAATATTCTGAAAATCATTGCGAACTATATAACTTACACATTGCTTAATTATGTTACGTCTCAAAACAATCAAAGTTGTTACATCCTCTAATCCATTAAGAATTACATTTTCAACTAGTCCACATTTACAAAGTGTGTGATTTGTTTCTGCATATACATCATTTTGAATATAAGAAAATTTTTTTTTCCAAAATGATTTAACTAACTCATTATTTCCAAAATTATTAAAATTTCGCATAATTTTAATATCAGGCATTATCACACCAAAATCGTTTATTTCTAATGGTTCATGAACAGCTTTAATATTCAAGTTAGCTGATAAAAATGATGTCAACCATGCAGACCCTGTTCGACCTGCTGTAATAGTAAAATAATTTTTCATTGTGATAGCATCACTTTTTATTTATAGTTTTTATTCAAAAATAAGATTAGCTCAATCTGATCAAAAAAAAAATAAGATTTTCAAGTGTTACTCAGAATAAAATTATCTTTAAATTTAGATTTTTAGATCGACTGTCAAAAAGTTTGATTGCAACTTGAGTGGTCATACTTTCCTGTAAAAAAGTGAGTGTGGGCAGCTCACAAGTGTAACAAAGTTTTCAGTGTCGTACCGACGGGATTCGAAAATGCAATCTAGTGCTCCCAAAGTACTCGCTCTATGAAATTAGATTTATGTATAAACGCTTATGATAAAGAGTTTCTTATTGAGTCTCATATATGGATTTGAGCCTTAATTTTGCTCAAAGTATATACTTTTATATACTAAATACATAAGCTAAGTTCCCCCTTTTTGCCCTCTTAGCAACCTAGTGCCACTTACCAAGTAGATCTATGGAACAAGATAAATAATAGAAAGTTTAATAAAAACAAATAAATGCTTTAATACTTTTTGACATTTCCTTTTTTTTTAAGAAAATACTAAGTAAACAAAACTCTAAAAGTTCATTAAGATAATGCAGAAAGGATTCGGTAGTGCACCTAAGAAGAAATTTCAAAAAGATTCTAGATATTTAAAATTTTATAATGATGAGAAATATGCTGCAGATCTCTTAAGAAATAAAAAAATAAAAGAGGCAAAAAATTTATATTTAAAGCTTTTAAAAAGTGAATATCAAAGTTATGAGATTTTTTTTAATTTGGGATTTATTGAAAAAAATCAAAAAAATTACAGAGAAGCAGTTAAGTATTTTACAAAGGCAAAATCATTTACTAAAGAAAATAATCTCAACTTGCTTTTCGGACTTGTTAATTCTTATATCTTGTTAAAGGATATAAAAGAAGCAAGATTAATACTTGATGAGGCTATAAATAATAATCCAAAATCAGATTTACTAATATTCAATTATGCGAAGCTTGAAGAAGATTTATTGAATTTCAAAAAAGCTATAAAGCTCTATGAAAAAGGATTGAAGTTAAATACTGAGAACTACAAAGCATTATCAAACTTGGCAGGGTTATATCAAAAGACAGAGAGATACTCAGATGCAATTGAAGCCTACAAAAAGGCAATTAAATTACAGCCTCAAATTGCCCATTTAAAACTAAGTCTTTTGACCTGCAAATCATTTGCTTGTGATTGGTCTGAACCAAAATACATCAAGGATACTTTAAAAGAAATTGATAATTTGGAGCAAGAGATTTGCCCTTTTGATCTTCTGTATCTAGAGGATAACCCTAGTAATAATCTAAAAAAAGCAAAACATTTTTTTGAGAGTAAATATAAAAGGGCCTCTCAAAAATTGTCATATGCTCCAAAAACGAAAATTAGAGTAGGTTATTTTTCTGCAGATTTCCGAAAACATGCTCTTATGTATCTCATGAAAGGATTATTCGAGTTGCATGACAAAGAACAATTTGATGTCTATATCTATTCGCTAAATTCAGAAGAAGATGAATTAACAGATGAATTAAAAAAGAATGTAAATGTTTTTAGAAATATATCTGATATTTCTGACGAAAAAGCATCTTTTATTGCACGAGAAGATTCTTTAGATATTGCTGTTGATCTTATGGGATATATGAAAAAAAGAGGGCTTTCAATTTTTTCTTTGAGAGTTGCTCCTATTCAAATTTCATATTTAGGTTATCCGGGGACTACTGGCTCTGATGGTATAGATTATTTAATTGCTGACAAAGTCGTAATCCCACATGAATTCAGAAAATTTTATAGCGAAAAAGTGATTTATATGCCTAATTGTTACCAATGTAATGATAGTAATAGGAAAACATCTAAAAAGGAATTCAGCAAAACTGAGTTGGGATTGCCAGAAAACGCGTTTGTTTTTGCCTGTTTTAATGCAAATAACAAAATTACGTCTGTAGAATTTGATATTTGGATGAGACTAATGAAAAAATTTAAAAATAGTGTCTTATGGCTTTACAAATCTAATGATTATTCTGAAATTAACCTAAAAAAAGAATCTGAAAATAGGGGTGTAGAAAGTTCAAGAATTATTTTTGCTGATATGTTATGCAATGAAGAACATTTATCAAGGATAAAATGTGCTGATCTTTTTCTGGATACTTTTAATTTTAATGCTCACACTACAGCTTCAGATGCTCTTTGGTCAGGAGTACCTGTAATAACAAAACAAGGTAAAAGTTTTCCAGCAAGAGTATGTTCTAGTCTTTTGACTTCCCTGGGCTTGGAAGAGTTAATAGTCCAAGATAATGAAGAATATGAAGACAAGGCGTTTAGCATCGCAACCAACAGAATATATTTAGAGGATTTAAAAAATCGAATAAATCAAAGCAGAACGACATCCTCCTTATTTGATACAAAAAGATTTACAGGAAATCTTGAAGAAATATTTTTTAAATTGGTTAAGAATTTGTAGCAATGAAAATATTCTCATACTTTTAAAGAACTTTTGTAATCAAGAGAAATATCTGAGAATAATATATAAAAATTTATATTGATTTAAAGTTAAAAATTATCCTTCTGCGGGAATAAGAATTGGGGCATCTTTTGCTCCTATTGCCGCGAACCAGACTATTGCGTTATCAGTTTTTTGCCAGAAAAAAGAGATTTATTTCCCTTCAAGTTTAGATTGATTGTAAATGTAAATTTTCTTCATTCAATTTTATAAATTAAATCTTAAATTAAATAGAGAAACTTATATGGAAATTGATTATATATAAGTTATGTAAATCAAATTAAGTAGTCTTTTTTACCAATTAAATGTACCTGTTGTTAAATAAATATATTTGTTCTTGAAAAGCCTCTAAAAAATACTTTTTCTTGAAATAAAGATTGACAAGACATTCATTAAAAAAACTTTTATAAATCATTAACTCTTTTTATAAATATGTTTCTAACCAACAAGACTCGTCTAAAAATCAAGGATATTGTTAAGAGGATTTCACTAGATGAACCAGTAGCATTAGAGGAAAGAATTTATGTAGAAAAGTTTGCAAAACATAATTCAACTATATGGACATGGCTTAAGAAAGCTAATAGCTTGAGGAGATATGGCAAACAAAAATCGGATGGAATCAATGGACTAATCCAGAATCTTGGGCTTGATGGCTTAGAAACCGAAAATCATTTCGATCCTAAAAATGATGATCTTGCTGATTGGTTTAGTGGATCGCCTGATTGGGTGAGGAGGAGTTGATTGCTTATAGTTTAAAATAAATTCAAATTAGTAATAAAAAAAGATAACTTCCTCAACTTGTCTTGGAGCATAATCACAAGTATCAAAATGTATATATTCCATTTGATCATCAGTTAGTTTTCTCTCAATTAATAACGTTTCAAGCAAGCCACCAAATGCGTTTTGAATTTTATTTTTAATTAGATTTTCGTAAGTCATAATTAACCCCCTTTTTAAGAAATTATTTTGTATTGGTTATATAAAAGAATCGAAAGTTTTAATGACTAAAATATAAATTATAGATTAATCGGTTTTAAATATTTCACTATATTCATAATCAGTATTTTTGCTCTAGGAAATTTCTGCCATCACCTCTATTTTAGAACCACTGATTGAGGTCTAACTTCATGAGTACGTTCAAAACGAAATACTTTAAAAACACAAAAAAGATCAATAATACTCTTTGGTTGGATAAATTAATAAATCAACTTGAAAAAAAATCAAAGGGAGTTTGATCATGAATACATTTAGAAATAAACAATTCAAAAATGAATTAGATCCCAAGTATGCCTTTTATGATTGTCTCCATAGTTGCGAAATTAAGAGTAATTCTGAAAAGTTTTTTGAAGAATGCGTCGAAAATTGTGAACCTAGACCATTACCAAAGAATCTCGATAGCTAATAATAGGAATTTAAACTCTATTCAATACCTTTTTTGATGTTATTAGGGTTTTTATATAAATTTAGGGAGGGCAATCTTATGACGAACCTCGCAATTAAACTACTTATGTTTTTTGTAGTATTACTTAATTTTGGAGCGATCCTTACAGCTAAAATTTATTCAGACTCAGTAAAAGAAATTTAACTTAAGAGATTATTTTTTATTGAATCTATAAGTAATCCATATTGTTTTTTCTGATAAATTAATTCCAAACAAATAAATCTCAAACTAGAGTTCTAATATTAAAAGTTAAGAACCATCAAAACTAAAAATAAGGAGTATATGGCACTTCTGTTTTTAATGAATCTCCATAGTAACTTTCAGCTGACTTAACTAAGATCCAATAAATTAAATTTAGAAATGATTTTTCCATAGGAACATCTATACCATTTCCTAATTCAACTCAGAATCTCGAATAAAAACATCGTAGAAAATACTTAAAAGAAGAAATTGAAAATTTCTTAGTTATTGCGTGATGGATAGCTTTGTATTAAATGCTACTAATAATTGTGGTATCAGTTGATTTAGTATTGTTGCCTATTGATTCTTGTAATTACTCAAGATATATTAAATAAACTATAAACGTAAGAAATTTATGAGTACTCAAAAAAATCAAAGCCATAATAAACAAGAGCAAAATAATACAAAATGGTTGGATGAATTAATCAATAAGATTGAAAGTATGAAAAACAAAATATCAAATACTTAATTAATCAATCTAATTTTACATTTGGCATTAAATTCGCTATTAGTTAATCAGGCTAGTTTTTTTGATAATTCCCCATGCATCTGATGCGTTGTCTGCATATTGGAAAAGATTTAAGTGTTCATCTTCGATTAATCCAAGATCAGCTAGATATTCAAAGTTAATCATCTTATTCCAATACTCTCTTCCAAAAAGTATTATTGGGATTTTAGTTTTCATACCTGTTTGACAAAGTGTCAATAGTTCAAATAATTCATCTAGTGTTCCAAAACCTCCAGGAAAAAATACAGCAGCTACAGATCGCATTACAAAATGGATCTTTCTTAATGCAAAATAATTAAATTTAAAGCAAAGACCTGGAGTTATAAAAGCATTTGGGATTTGTTCATTAGGGAGACTGATATTAAACCCTATAGATTTACGATTTGCTTCAAACGCACCTCTATTAGCAGCTTCCATAATTCCTGGTCCACCACCTGTAACAATTACATTGGAATTACAGTTTTTGTTTTGATTACTAATTGAAGCAAGTTTTGAAAACTCCCTTGCAGATTGATAGTAGTGGCTCATTAGTTGCAAGTTCTCTAATCTCTTTAAATTTCGTTTTAATAATATTGATTTAGGATTTTTTTTAATTAACTCTTCTATATTTTTAATTCTCTTTTTTGTCTTTGATGCTTCTTTAATGCTTGCGCCTCCAAAAATAATTATGGTTGAAAGAATTTTATTTTCTTCAAGAATTAAATCTGGTTTAGAAATTTCAAGAAGCATTCTCACTCCTCGCATTTCATTTCGGCTAAGTAAACCAATATCTTCGTGAGCCAATTTATAAGTATCAGAATTCACAATTAAATTCAGATTTTTTAAATTATTAATTTTAGTTGGGATATGTTTTTTCATTTCAAACAAGAGTTTTAACTTTTTTTTCTAGAGGATTTAGAAAGACTCTTTTGATTTTATTATTTTCGTAAAACCAATAGATAGGTGGACTTTTTCTTGCCTTAACTAAATTAATTTTGTCTAATTTTTGAGGAATGAATTCTTTAGCAGGATCAAAAAATTTATCTCTTTTGGGTTGATTTAAAACAATACTACCTTCTTTACCTGAGATTGATCTGTGATAAGTTCCTATAGGGATTTCTAATGCTCCCATAGATCTATTCAAAAAAATCACATGATGAGGTTCATCCCACGAAGGATTGATCAAAACAAATGTTCTTTCCCCGGTAATAACTAAATTGTGGTCAATTTGATGATTGTGAATATAATATTTCTCATTTTTTAAATCATCTGGAGGAGATATAGCTTCTCCAGAATGGATCACAACATCAGAACCATTTGAGTTACCAACGCCTGCATCGAAGAATGTGACTTTTGGGGTTTCTCTAAAAACATTTATTGGAAGGAATCTTAATTCCATAGTGCTAACTCCCTTTTAGAAAATTTATCTACCTTTAAAAAAACTATTTTTTTGATTCTTAATTGCAACAAACCAAGCAATCTTTTTGATTTGGATAATCTATACATTTTTTATTTACAGTTTCCTCTAAAAAATCCACTTTCTTAGCATAATCAAGATCTTTTAATTCTTGGTTTGGAACCGTGAATTGCGTTTGTAGTTTCATTTTCTTTTCTCCTATTTAATACTGTTTTTTGAATCCATTCCAAGTTTGAGAAAACCTTAACCCCAAATAAGAAATTAAAATTGTCCAAAATAAAACCTCTATTCCTAAATTAGTCATTTGCTTGGCCTCCTTTCTATCTGATTATTCTTTAGTACAGGTATTGTGTAAAAATCAAGCGTAAGAATACCTAAAAGTTAAGGTATTAATCACAAAAGATTTTGCAATGGTTGTTACTTGGATGGTCTGCACATTCGTTATTCCAATAAGATTCAATTCTTTTTGGCTTCATATCATATAAAAGGTCTTTTTTATCTAAATCAATATCATGGATAGTAAATGTGTCATTTAGTGCCATAAGAATTACCTCTTGACTACACCTATGTTCTAATTCATTTGAATAGTTAAATTCAAGTTTTTTGTGTGCGGTTAAAGGAACAAAATTGTACGGATTAAGGATAAAAAACTCACCAATTAAAAATATTTACAAGGAAAATATTTTTAAAAAATTTATTTCAAGTTTAAAAAAACTCTTATAAATTTTACATTGAAATTATTATTATCTAATATTTTCTAAAATCAGTCAGTATTAATAATAAATTTAATCTATCTCCATATTCTCTTAAAACCTCAGCCACCTTTTTAGGTGGAATTTCTTGTTGAAATTCTCTACATAAATCAAAAATTTATCAAAGAAATCTTTCATTGAAGAGGACATAAAAATTAGCGTTTCATTTTAAAAGTAAAGTAAGCAAAACCACCGAGCAATAAAAGATTCAGAACCCCATAAGTAATCGCTGTGCCGTATATGTGAGTCATTTATTTATAAAGATATAAGTAGAATATAGATAAACTAAGAAAAATCCAATAGCAATAGAACTTCCATAAATTAGAAAGTTCCAAATTTTATATAATTTAGGTTTTTTCAATTCTTTTTCTTCATCTTTAGTAATCATTTATCCCCCCCCTTCCTGGCAGCATTACCTTTGTGTCTTAATACCAAAGTTATTGTAAGGGCAGCGCTTAATATCACAGCATCAATTAATAGGTGTGGGGAGATATTCATCAGCTGATAAGAGAAACAAGAAGATTCATTATCTTTTAAGAAATAAAATTATTACATATTAAAAAAGAGGATATTATACCTCTAAGTTTAGATAGGCTATCAATCTCTGTCTATTCTAGCTTTTTAGCTTCTCTGAAAAAAAAGTATTTAGCCAGAACAAGAGAAAGCACCTGCAAGAATATTTTTTAAAATTGGTGCTTGACTTAATGCGTATAAGAAGAAAGTTGATGATGTGAGAGTAATAGCTATTTTAGAAAGTCTGTTAAGTTTTAAATTTGAAACTTTTGAAAATGCAGAGTTCATTCCTTCATTAATGTTATGTTTTTAAGGTTAGCTGCATAAATTAAATATTCAGCATCATAATTTACCAAATAATAATTTTATTGCTCCTTTTTTAGCTTGCATTTTTATAAGTTCAAATTCTTTTTTAGAAACTACTCTTATTTTGTATTCTTGATATCTTGTCTTGTATTATTTATTATTAGAAATAGATGCTCATTCTGAATCTTGGGCATAAATTTTTAATTAATTTTTATGAGGTTTATATCTTTAAATTCTTTCAAATTTATTAATTCAGTTCTTATTGAATAATTAAATTGTTTCATATCTTTGTCATTTATAATTCCATAAATAGTCTCTGTTTTTGGAATTTCCTCTTTTCTAATAAATCTGGCCTTTGGGAGATAAAATTTCAATAAATTTATATTTTTATTATCTAATTCTCCTATGATAAATATCTGGTTATTATTAATTATTTTTCTTATATCTGGCTGATAAATAAAATCTTTTATTTCATTATTTGGGTTCCCGATTATACCATTAATAAAAAGTATATTTAGTATAAAAATTTGGATAAAAAATATTGATAATATATTATTTATATTTAAAGACTTTGAATTAGTTTTATATATTAGATTTAATGATAGAATCAGTGATATTAATGCTAAAAGGAAAATTATAAATCCTTCAATTAAGTTAAATTGATTGAGGATTTTAAAATGAAAATTTAATATTGATACTATAAATATTAAGGAACTTATTATCAACATTAATACTCCAAATATTCTTAATGTCAATTTTGATCCATTTGATTTTTTTTTAAATGATTCATAAATTCCAAAAGAGGCATTTGATGCCAATAAAGGAATAGTAAATAATCCATAATGAGAATATTTTGAAGCTGTTAGCATCAGGAGAACAATATTTATAAAAGGAGTAAAAACTAATAAAATTTGAATTTCTCTAGATTTATTCTTTAGGATATATTTAGTCCCGTTAATTAAAAAAATAAAGAAAGGCGTTGATAGTAAAATTAGATTCCTTGGATAAAATAAAAATCCTTCAAAAATGTCATTTTCAGTTAATGTTTTTCCCTGCAATAACCTAAATGGCCTTATTAATGAATCAACTCCATATGCTCGATATGATATGTAGTAAAAAATAATTAGAGGTATTAAACCAATAAAAAATCCAATAATCAAATATCTAGTATTTTTATATCTTAGTTTTTTTATCTTGAAATAAATTAATGGAAAAATACTGACTAAAGGTAGTAGTTGTAAATAACTTCTTGCAAAAAATGGAAGCGAAAGAAATAAACCACTCAAAAATAGAAATTTATTTTTATTTTTTTCTTTTAAAGAATTAGTTGTTTTTATTAAAAATAAAATACCAAGTAAGTTTAAAAAAATATAAAGCGTATCAGGACTACAATATCTACCGTAACTGAACCAAAGAAATGATGAAGATAATGTAAAAATGGATATTAATCCTATTCCTAAACAACTTATATCTTTAATTATTTTGAACAGTACAAATGAAGAAAGTATTGAGAAAATATAACTTGGCAATCTTGCTGAAAATTCACTGATTCCAAATATCTTAAAACTTAATGCAATTAACCAGTAGGAACCAATAGTTTTATGATGAGCCTTTTCAAAAGGTGTGAACCAATTATTAGAATCTATTATTAATTTTGCTCGATTAGCATAAAGAGACTCATCATGCGCTACCAAACTATGATTTTCGATAAAAAATATTGAACAAAAAGAAACTAAAAGAATAATAGATATTAAAAAAAATACAAGCCTTTTATTGATAACTAAATTTTCTTCTTTTAGTTTCATCATTATTTATAAAAACAAATTTATTATCCAATAATTTTTTTATTAAAGGAAGTTAAAGGTAAATACATTTTTTTAAAGATTAACTTCTAGAAAAAGAATTATCTTATTGAAGAAGGGGCCATAAATCGACCCCTCTTGGTGAAACTCTTCCAAAGAAACACCATTAAAATTTTACTCTGAAAGTTGCAAAGTTAAACAAATTAACAAAATCAAGATTAACAATTTATGCGGCCTTTTTAAAAGGGTTCATATTCCTTAAAAAGTTATTACTTTTGCTGGAACTCATTTTTCTATATCTTTGATTTATATCCAGGATATACTTTCTAGCTTTCTTATCACTTTCAATTTTCTTTTTTCGAAGACGTAAAGCCTTTAAATCTTCTATGGACATGAGGCCATCATCTTCATTGATGTTTAAATGATCAAATTGCATCAGTTTAAGAAATTAAGTTTCTTCTTTCAGTGCAAGATTAACAACCTTATCTTTATTTGCAATAGAGATAATTAATCAACTTAACTCAAATTAGTTATTCAATTTTTAGAAAGCTATGAATTTAAGTATTAAAAACTTTCTAAAATCAAGAAAAAATTTTGATTGAATTAGATGGAACTTCTAAAGATACAATTGATTCTCCATAATGAGATTCGGCTGATCTTATCAGTAACCAGTAAAAGAAAATTACTAAATCTTCCTCCACGATGATTTAGTAACTAATTTAAATAAACTCATCATTTTTGTAATAGATATATACAAAATAAATTTATTACGGAATCAAGATATTTACCTTATAAAGCATAGTTGCATATTATTAAAGAAAAATTTGCACTCTCAGGCTTTAGGCAGCGGACTAATTCCTAGTGGAGCATTGGACTTTAGCCCGCTCTATTTTTTTAAGCAAAAGAAAAATAGCACTTTAAGCTAACTAGATTACCAATTTTTATATTTGACTCCGAATAAGCTAATTGATCAAGAGTATCTGAGCATATGTTGGTGTTTTTATTTTATAAATTTGCTACGAGACTTTTGTGATATCAATGGATTCAGTATTTTTGCTCATTGATATATTCATTATTAAATAATATTATTATTGATGCTTAAAGAAGGTTTAATTTTGAAAAAAATAATTAAATTTTTTAAAATGCTCAAGAGAAGAATCGATATTCTTAATGCAGAGACTGAATTGAAATTTATATTGGAAAATAAGTAATGGGATTCCCACATTGCCCTATTTGTGTAGTTCTAGCATTTGTTTCAGTTTTTATGGGAGTTACTCGTAGTTATATGTTCTATATTCTTGTTCGGGAGTTTATGAGAGCCGAATCTACTTTTAAATTGAAGTTTAATTCCTATTAATTGTTGACATCTAAGTATAAATACTTTATAAATAGATTGTAGTGAATACTACAAAATCGTCCGATCTACCATCTGATAGACCGCAGTACGACTCAAGCCATAGGACGGGGACTTGAGCAAGTTCAGGAGCTGCATCATGGTAAACATGTATTTCAATGGAAAGTCATTCGTATATTGTAGAAAACAAGAAGAAAAGATTATAAAGCTTACTTATAGAGGATCTATTTACTTAAAATAAGATTTCTAATTTATTTTTTAAAAAAGTTTGGACATTTATTGACGTTTTTGGATTAAGTATTTATTAATACTTTATAAGAAAAACTTATAGTGAATATATTTTTTGCCTATTTAAAAGTTCATATATTCGTATATTTAGTAACGAGAAATTTATTTTAAAATAATTAATTTGTAATTAGATTTTTAAAAGGTTATGCAACCTATTTCTGAGGAACTTTATAAAAAAATAGTTGAGAGTTCTAAAAAATGAGTAAATTACTAATTGCTTTATTGGCTTTAGATATAGGCGTTAGTCTGTCTAAAGTTTTTATTTTTACCTGAAAATCAAATTACTTAGCATAAAAGAAGTCATTGTTTTCTAAAACAAGAAATAGTTACTGGGTATTATTTATTTGATCTATTTATTTTATAAAATACAAAATTAAACCAAAAAAAGAACTTCCTACAAGTAGCAGCACCATTAAAAGTGCTATTAACTTTGCTAATCCCATAAAGATAAATCCGAATTTCCTGTAGATCTTTGCATCCAGTGAATTTTCCAAACATTATTTACTTTTTTAAAAATTGACGTAACTGTTGGTAAGTCATCATTAGGTGTCCCCTTATAAGAAAATTTTGAACCTAGTGTAAAAATGCTCATTACAATATTTTCGCTTAAAAATTCGAATCGGTGAATTTTAGTTATTTCTGCCTTTTCTTGAACAATTTCATCAGTAATCATTTGTTCGAACCCTTTTGCATCTATAGGATTTCCACTCGGTCTTATGAATAAGAAATCAGGGGTCGCATTGTTAACAAAAAATGAGGCCATTTTTTTTGGATTGGCAAAATCATTTAATAATGAAATTATTGTTTCTTTATCATTCATAAAAAAAAGGGACGTAACCCTTCTAGTTTAGATCTACTGTTTAAAATGTACAAATCGAAATGGAATGATTTTAAAAAAAATTCGTTAGAATATTCGAAAATTAGATTTTAATGTAAATGATGATCAATTCATTAAACAAATTATTGCCCATTGGCAAAAAGGTCAAAAAATATTTGCCTTTCTTTATTGGATTTAAATTACTTACTTTTACTGGCTTTCTTACTTATTTAATGAATCGCTAATTGATAAAACCTTAAAAATAAATTTTAAATAAATTAAGATCTAGTGAATAAAGAAGAACGAATTAAAAAATTTAAGTCTATGTCAAGTATGCAAAGACAAGAATTGATATTAAAGAAGATGAAAGAAAGAGGAATAGATTTTGGAAGTGGAATTCCTAATAAAAAATACGATAGTAAAGAGGTTTATGAATTAATTCATATTGCGAGTTGCTTCCCAGAATTAAGAGAGAAAAAATGAAAAAAATTAAGGTTTCTTTATTAAGTTATTTATTTTGGTTCCCTTATTGCAGCTATAATTAATCCACCTATTAATCCGAGATTCATAAATACTGCTCTTTGATGAAAGGGGAATACATGAAAAATGATTGTTGTTGGAATAAGAAATAGTAATAAAAAAACTGAACCGATTTTTTGATTTTCTCCAAATATAAAAAATCCAGAACCCAAGATAAGACATATAATGGCTCCCACTAGAAGGATAGATGAAATTGGTTCAGGAATACCTTTTGAAGAAATATATTCAACTGTTCTTTCAAAATTTTTTATTTTGCCGGGTATGGCTGAGATAAATATTGCTGAAATTGATACTCTTGAAAAAAAATCTAAAAAAGGTTTGATCCTTTTATTTTTCAAAAAAGAATTTTTCATAATCTTATTATAAGAAAAAAGTTTTATGCGCTTGATAAATACTCAATTAGTCTGAAATAATTTTAAATTTTTCTCAAAGAGGTTTACCTAAATTAATAGAAAGTTTTTTAATTAATGTGAATCTTATTGAGGTAATTAATAGTAATTTATGAATTGTTTTTTTATATTTACGAAATAATAAATCTAATTAAAATAAATGTTTAACAAATTTCTTTTCACTTCTTTTTTGATTTTAAGTTCCCTCATAACTATATACCCTTCCAAAAAAGAAAATACTAATTTTTTTGATTATTGTTATTCTTTAGAAAAAATAATTTCTAGAAATACAGTAGAAAAAAATAAAAATTTATCTAATAATTTTAGGCCTTTAGCAAAAGATATTGCTCTATATGGTACTAAAAAAACTAAAGGCAATTTAGCTAATAAGATAATTGATCAATATAAAAATTCCAAAAAATTATTTATTATTACTTTTATTCCAAATCAAATTTATTGTTTAGCAGGATATTGGATAGAGGAGGTAAGTCCAGGAAAATTTGAATCGATTTTCTATGATAAAACCAAACAGAAAATAAATGAATATAAGAACACTAAAAAAGAAGTAGATGAATTTATTAAAGAAATTAATTTAGAATATAAATCTATAAAAAAAGAAATTAATGATTTTTTTTAAAAAAGCAAAAGCTTTTTTTCTAATAAAATTGATTTATTTGTTATAGCTGATTCATTTTTTTATATTGCGAATTAAAAAATAGCAGTAATCTCAAAATAATTACAAATCCAAAAATAGATAAAGAATAAATTAATTTCTTTTTGATATTAAAATTAAGTTTGATTTTGGTAATTTTTCCAAAGAACAAAAATTTTTTATCTGATAATGAATCTTATTTTTCAGAATGTTTTTCGAAATAATTTATATATATTAGTTCTTACCTATTTACACCAATATCTTTTTGCAAGTTATTTTCAGAGGCCCCAACTTTGTAATTGGTTTGTTCACAAAAAATTCATGTATTTTGAAATATTTATTATTTTATTATTTTTACATTAAGCTTAGTTTTTCTTAAATCATTATCAAACCATTCGTCATAAACTATATAGTTTAGTTTAGCAAAATAAGACAAGAATCTATTACAAAAAAGTACATTAAAAAGATTAATCAAGGAAAAAAAGAAAGTTATTTTTGTTGGTAAATTTCATAAATCAATATTAATGGTCAAGTTCTTATTTAACGAAATTTTATAGATTTCTAAGGCTCTAATTATTTGATTGATTTTGCATATTAGTTTGCAGAAAAATTTATTATTTGGACTTTCTTGTCCCACCGTAGGAATAATCATTATGTTTAGAAATTACATCCCAACATTCTTTACAACAAAAAATCCAGTCTCTGTGAATTAGGGATTTAACTCTGTAATGAATTTTATCTTGCTTATTACATAAATCACATTGTTTCAATAAACTATAACTTTGCTAATTTAATTTTATATAAAAATTAGGTTGATTAAAAAAATATACGAAAAAAATTTTACCTTGTCATTATAAAAGGCATTCTATACATCCTGGAGCAAAGCAGTGGTTTCGTTGAGTGCGTTTATTTTAATTAACTGATAAAAATTTCTAATTTCTACTGCATAATATTTTTTTAGGTAATCTTATTATTTATATAAAATTTATTAGACATTTTATTTAGCTCTAATTAAAATAAGTATGCGATTATACATCTTACTTAGAATTTTAAAAAGAAACTCACGAATTATAATTAATTAATTTTATATTAATTTTATTGATTTTTTATAGTATGAACATTTACCTATTCTGGATATTATTTTTAGCTCTATGGGCAATAGTTCCATTAATGATTATTAAAGGTAGAGTAGACGAAGAGCCTAAAATTCAGACTTCACCAAAAGTAAAAGAAAAGAAAAAAGGTTGGTTCAATTAAGGGAATTTCTGATCTAATACTAATCTGTAAGGTAAATCTTGAAAATTTGAATTAAAGTCTAAGTAAAATTTATTTATTAACAGTGGAGAAATTTGAAAACAATTTTCTTTATTTGGTTGTGCTTGGAGGTAGAGCAAAAAAATCTAATGTTGAACTACATGATGTTAGATGGGTTGTTGGATCTAAAATTGAGGATACATACAATACTTTAAGAAGGGATTGGTTTGGTTCTCCAAAAGGTTTGCATATTGATAGCTATAAAAAAATAAAATATATAGATAGTTATGAGATTAATTTAAAATATTTTGAAAAGGATAAAATAGAAAAAAAGAAATTAGTTAAAAAAAATGAGGCCAAAAAATATTTATGGTTTGTTAATATTGGCGGGTATAGTCCAATTTCTATGCAGGAAAAACATGAGTTTGGATTAGTGATAGCTTCAACCAAATTAGAAGCAAAAAATTTAGCTAAATCTAGATGGCTTATTGGCTTTAAAAAAAAGCATAATGATGATATTGCTTCTTTAGAAACCTTAATTAGTTGTGATGATTGTAAACTAATAAAAAAAATAGGTAATTGGGAAATAGAATTAATTCCATATAATAAATTTATTGAAGAAAATAATTATCCTGATTGGTATGGCTATCAAAAGATAGATGGGAAATAATGATTTAAGAATCTTTTACTCTCAAAAGAGTTTTGTTAGATAATTTTTTTCTTATTTATGTTCTTAAAATATTTAAAAAGAACTTGATTTTCTTAATAAATAAATTCCACCTCCCAGAGAAATTAAAACAGGTAACCATGCAGCAAAAATTGGAGGTAAAATACCTTTTACTCCGAAGGAACTAAATATAAATGACATTACATAATAGATTAAAATAAGAATTACGCTTAATCCAAATCCCTGACTTTTTGAAGATCTTAAATTAGATTTAGATCCCAGACTGCTTCCTATTAAACCAAAGACTAAGCATGCAAAAGGTAGAGTAAATTTTTCTTGAATGCGCACTTTAATTCTTCTAACCTCTTTTAAGTTTCCAGTTTTTTTATAAATTTTTTCTGCTTGTATAGCCTGCTTTAGCGTCATTTCATTGGCATCCCGAGGTACTTTTGCTAGCTCCATGGGCCCCTCCACAAATGGATATTTATATTCTTTAAATTGAATATTTGTAGTTTGTCCGCCTGAATCAATTGATAAAATGCTTCCTTCAGAAAAAATCCAAGAAGAACTTTTCTTGTCAAATCTTCCAGTCTTTGCTTTTAAAATTTGTTGAAAATCTTCTCTGGAAAAATCTAATACCGTAACGTTTTTCATGATTTTGTTTTCATACCATTGAGAATAAAAAATATGAGTGAGTTTAGAGTTATTTTTTGTTGGTTTTTTAGTTTTGGAATTTATTCTGGATCCATATCTTGAAAACATAATGTTTTCTTTTCCTTTTTCTTCGCTGAAAGAACTTCCTATCCCTGCTCTTAATGTTGTTTCAGCTAACTTGTTGCTTTTTGGAACTAAATTATCGTTAAAGTAAAAAGTTAATCCTGTCATAAATATTGAAAGAGCAATAGCTGGAGAAATAATGCGTGAAGTTTTTATTCCCAATGATTTCAATGCTAATAATTCAGAATTGCTTGATAACTTTCCATAGGCTAATAACGTAGAAAGTAAAACTGCCATCGGGAATGATAAAACTAAAAAGCTTGGTAGGCTAAAAAAGAGAACTTTTAAGGCTAGAAAAAGAGGTAAACCATACTCAACTATTTTCCTAATAAGATCGAACATTACTCCAACAGATAATGAGATAACAGTAAAAGCAGAAATAGCAAATAACATAGGGGGTATTATTTGCCCAAGTAACCATCTATCTATTAAAGGTATTGAATACCAAGGTTTGATTATTTTATTGATAGTTGTTTTAACTAGTGATTTATTTGAAAGTTTCAAAAGAAATTTATTTGATTTGTACTGTCTTTCCCAGCATTATAAAATATGAATGTTTTATCAACCAATATAAAATACGTATAAAAAGAAAATTTAAATTTACCAAGTTTCAAAAAATAGTTTAATAATACTTGCAATAAATCAAAAAATTTGGTTTCTTTAGTAAAAAAGGGGGTAAGAATGAAAAATAAAACTTTTATAAACGAATGTAAGTGCGTACATTGCCAACAAAAAATAGATCAAATTAATAATTCAATATTTTATTGGGATAAATTGATCTCAAGAAAAAAGTCAGCCTAGCTAGTTTGAGAATCTGTTATTTCTAAATAATAATATAGATTTTTTGATCATTATTAAAGATATTCCTTGTGTAAAAAAAATCCATTTACTTAGCCTTTTGATTTTTTTTGTAGATAATATTTTCTCTATTTAAAAGAAAAAGAATAATAAGAATGCAAGAAGGAATGAGAATAAAATCTAAAGACATAACTTTTTTAACTCTATTTTTTTTTTAGCAGTGAATTTATTCTCTGACAATTTTATGATTTCTTAAATATTAGATTTATTAAAAAAATGATTTTTTACTCATTTAGTTTATTTAATCGCTTCAAAAATTGAAAGAGCTTGCAAGTATCCCACAGGCAAGCTCATGACGAACTAGTTAAATTCATATTTGTGGTTTAACCAGCTAAGCACTTCCTAAATGCTATTTATATCATACTAAGTAAAATTACTCACTGTGAGTATAAATGCTTATTTTGAGATTTATCTGTTAATTTGATAATTAAAGGTGATTTTATTAAAAAAAAATTCTGACCTGCTAATAGTTTTTTAAACAGAAATGTCAAATATTAAGCCATAGATAATTGGAGAATTAAATGATTGGATTATTTTAGTTTACATAAGTTAATACTTGTGTTACATTAATTAACAAATATTACGTTCTAAATGACAAAATCTGGAGTTACTACAGAATCTGGTGGAAGACAAAATATGTTTCCATCAGAAACTAGGCCTTACATTGATGAAACTGTATCCTATGATGGATATCCTCAAAATGCAGAAAAAGTAAATGGAAGATGGGCTATGGTAGGTTTCGTTGCACTATTAGGTGCCTATGTAACAACAGGTCAGATCATTCCAGGAATTTTCTAGTACCTGAATTACTTTTTTATAAAATCTTATCTCAAGGTATATTTTTAAAAACTTTAAATAATAAATTCAAAATTAATCTTTATTCAATGTTTTTCAAACTAAAGTCTTGATTGATTTATTTTATATTTGAAAAAAAGAAAAACCAAATAAACGTTAATGCATTAAGTCCAAATATTATTCCTAAAAATATATAGGCGAATTTTTTGCCGATAAATGCTGTATCAGGTTCAAGCTTTACTCTCATTAAATCCTTGAAATATTCTGATAAAGATAGCATCAAATAACAAATAAATTTAAGTTTAAAAGAAGAAAAACAATCAAATTAATATTTATATTTCACATTGGGAGATTTAATACTTTTATGTTTTTGATAATTACCTTTTTAAGTGTGAGTATTAATGAAGTTAAACTAGATTAATATAACTAGCAAAAAAGCATTTATTAGAGAGTATAACCAAGATACTTTGAAATTAAAAGGTTGAGATAAATTGAAACCAGAATTACGAAAAATTTTATACTGATTAAAGCAAATCGTTGTGATCAAAATCGGTTTTTAAACCTCAAATGATACTTAAGTTTGATATTGATTAAAAAAAATAAAAAGAGTCAAATTTTGATTCGACTCTTTAAAAAAATTTAACTAGATAAAACCGGGAATAATTTGACCTGTTGTTAGGTATGCCCCAATTAGAGCAATAAAACCAAGCATTGCGAACCTACCGTTAAGCTGTTCTGCGATGATTTTTTCTTTTTCTACGATTTTTGGCTCGTTATTTTTCATTAGAACCAACCCGGAATAATTTGACCAGTGGTCACATATGCACCAACTGCTGCAACGAAACCTAACATTGCTGCCCAACCGTTAAAACGTTCTGCTTCTGGAGTCATTTTGATAATGTAATTTGTAAACTAATATAACATATTTATTTATAAATGTAAAGAAAAAAGTGAATTTTCCTTACTTATTTACTTAATCTCAAGAAACTGTTACATATATGTATCAAAAAATACCTTATTAGCATTTATATATTTTTTTTGAGATTTTCAATTTGATGCACAAAAATGTAAACGCTTCCTTTTTTTTTTTTGGAAAATTGAATCCTCATTTAGGGGCAATTTAAATTATTATGTTACTAGAGTCAGCTAGTAGGGATACAGGCTGACTCTTTTTTTTGAGAATTTTTGAATTTTGACTAAAATTAGTTTTATTAATTCAAATAATTGCTATTAATAAATTATAAATATATATGAATTAATGTCATTCGCGACCTACTACATGCATTTAATTTTTGGAAAGATTCCTTCTCTAATGGGTTCTGATTTAATACTTTGTATCTTGCCTGTTCTTATAATTTCAATATTATTCTTTAGTCTTGAAATAATGTTTTTCAAGACTCCTAAATTGAGAAAGGTTAAATAATCAAGGATTTAGGAATTATTATTTTTCTTGTAGCGCCGAATTTTTTTTTATTTTGGATAATAGACTTTTCTTTTCGGCAACTCAAAGAAATAGAGACTGCATTGGTGATTTACTATCCAGAATCATAAAAAAAGGTTCAGTATTGGAAATCGGGAGTGGCAGCGGTGAACATGGAGTGGTTTTTTAAAATGCTTTCCTGGAATAATTTGGCAAACATGAGATCCAGAGTTAGTGCATAGCAAAAGTATAAGTTCTTGGATTGAGTATGAAGACCTAACTAAGAAAATGCACCATATCAGATGATCAACCTAATAGTTTTTTGCTCCATTCTTTATGCTTTTGATCTAAATCTGAAATTTTTTCGCCCAAACTCAATTGTCTTTCTAACAATTCAACTTTTGTAAGTGTTATTTTTTCCGAATAAAATTTAATAGGCTGCTTACCATGCAAATTGTCTCCACTCATAGAATTATTAGATAGTGTGTAATTTATAAGATGAAAAATTTGTTATTGGATATTCTTTTATATTCTTTTCAGATTTGCGTAAATTAATGTGATAGAGAATTGATACTTATTGTGTTTTAATCCACCATTTTGTATGAAGATTGCCATATATACCTTCCTCTCTTGATGTCTGACTTAACAGCAACGCAATTGCAAGCAATATTCCATAGAGCTTTGTGTATTGGATCAGGATTAAAAAGATATGCTTTTTTAAAGGCTTTTTTAATTAAGACAGTTGCCTTTTTAGCATGATAATGAGGGATCGTTGGACATACATGATGAACGACATGGCTAGAACCTATATTATGGTGAAGAAAATTAAGGACTCCACCGTAAGGCCTATCAATAGATAGAAATGCGCCTCTTATAAAGGAGAATTCCGTATTTGAAAGATGAGGCACATCTGAATCTGTATGGTGAAGCCATGTATAAACTACTAGCCAACAATTAACCACTAATAAGGGCCCAAAATATAGAGCAATTACTGGAAATAATCCATACTTGAAAACTAAATAAACCATACCCATTAATGTCAAACCTACACCAATATCTGATATCCAAACTTTTTTGGCCCATATTGATGGCCATAATGCTTTAGAAAATGGTTTAATTGGCCAAAAATGATTTGAAGTACCATACTTAACTCCGCCTGTACTTCCTGTTAGTAAATAAGCGGGCCAGCCAAATATAAGATGTAAAACAAGTTGAAGAATTCCATAATTTTTCTTACCTAAAGAATTTGAAAAATGTAATTCTTTTTCTCCACCAACTTTTTCTGTAACTCCATTCCCTTTAATGACTAAAGGTACGTGAGTTTCTCCATTGGTTATGTTATTTGTGAATCGATGATGAACTGCATGAGAACGCTGCCAAGAAAAATAAGGTACTAGAAGTAATGAATGTAGTAAATAACCAGTTATAGATTCCAGTGTTTTGTTTTTAGAGAATGCTCCATGACCACATTCATGGGCAATTACCCAGAATCCCATCGCAGTGGTACCTGATAATAATGCATAAATAATCCAAATTGGGATCATTTTTTGGGTAAATGGAATAGATAACCCTATCGCAACTACAAATGATTGAATTAAAGCAGTTTGTAAAAGATACTTCAAAGAAGTTTTGGTATTGCACTTAAAGTAGTGATCTGGGATAACATCCTGAAATTCTTTTATGCTTGGAATATCTTTATCCTCTATTACAAGCGCTTGGCCTTTAAGACCTGAAAAATTTATATTACTCAAATTTTTTTGGTTAAGAATTTTGTTAAATAAAATGAATTTATATGCTTTATTATCCATCACAGGATCTCATAATGAAAAGAGTTTATAAATTTTTTTTTCAATAAAGTTTTAAGATTTCAATTTTATCTTCAAATCAAACTATCTTTGCTTAACATTTTTTATTTTATTCTTTTATCGCAATCTTATTAATTTTTTATTTCTTTCTTTCTTTCTTTCTTTTTTATGCTGATTGTCTTTGCTCTTCTTTAAAGCTTAATTAATTTAAAGACCGCGTATGTACCTCTTAGGTAAACCAGATTGTTTACGTGGCTTTACTAGGATAGGTAAAACAATAACTCCTACTGTAAAAAGACAGATTGGAGCAACTACCATCAATATAGATTCTAGAGACATGAATAATTTTGAATTTATTAATAAATAGCAGGAATTTTTTTTAAAGTCATGCGTATTTATATCTATTTTGTGAGAATAGATTCAAAATTTTTATGAATTATGAAGTAAAAAAGAAAAAAAGCTTAAAAAAAAGCAATTTTTTCAAAATTCATCCTATCTACTTATTAATTATTTAATTAGTAATTAGTTATGGATCAAGAAAAAAAATGGATGCTTATGACTTATTATTGTCCAACTCATGGTGATTCAGGATTAGTAAAACCGATTCAATTAACAAAAAAAGAAATTAGTAAAACATTCTTAAAAAAAGGTAGGAGTTCTAAAAATTAATTTTTAGAATAAATTTATAGTTTTATGAAAATGTTCTGAATCTTGATTGAAATTTGATTAATTAAAAACCTACAAAAATCCCATAAGCTGCTTTTTTATAAGCAGTATTAGAAATATATTGAAAACATATCTTAATTTGTATCAGAATCGCATGTTAATTCACATTGGCTAAGGTCCTGAGATGATATCTTTTCTAAAATTCTTAACATATCTATTTCCGAAAGCTCTCCATTAGAGTTCCATTTTAAAGTTGTTTTCCTTTGAGGTGAATTTTTTTTATTCATTTTGCTCACCCCCCTTTAAATGCACTTCTAAACAACGAGTAATACATTCTTGATGACCGTCCACAATACTGCATTCAGTAATACACTCAAAATATGAATTAATAGAATCTATTTCTGTGTTCTGGTTGGTAGAAACAAATGAATCATTCATAATATTGTCTAATTTATTTGGAATAGAGATATAGCACGAATTTATGTTCAATAATTTAATTTATTAAGTGAATTAGAAAAAATAAGTATTATTTACTAAAGCTATATTTCACCTGGTTTGTCTTTATAAAGGTAGTATTTTTATTCTTTTAAAAGATAAAAGAATAAACACTTTTGATTATTTAATATTAGTTTATAAGGTAATATTCTAAAAAAATCAGCATAAAGACCGATTTACTTTTCAGTAATTTAGTTAGAAGATTAAAAAGTACACTTTTAAATTTTCAAATGAAATCAGTAATTAATTGGCTTTCGAAAATGTTAGAGAGTATGGCAAATGCTTTTATGCATCCATTAAAGAATGACTTACCACCATCTATTGGTACCCATGCATATGGCAGTATTCCTTTAAAAAGAAAATTGAGAAGAAGGTTGAATTAACTATTAGCTTATTGGAATTAATTTTTCATTTTTATTATCCCAAATAATATATTTGAAGCAGTTTGAAAAATCGCTTAGTTTTAAGAACTTTGATTTTTGAAGCAAATGAATGTTTGCTTTATGACAAGCTCTTAAGTTGTAATTTGGGATTCTTTCAGAGAGATGATGAATGCTGTGGAAGGATATGTCTGCTAAAAACCAATTTAGCCAATTAGGTATATC
>QCRA01000011.1 GCA_003212035.1 Prochlorococcus sp. AG-459-D04 | reverse complement strand
GAAAAGTATCTGTCTCAAATAGACCTACGCTCATTATTGTATGTAATGCAACTTCACTATTAGTTGATCTCAAAATCCTTGGTTCTTTTTTTATTTTATTTATAAAATCCTCTATTTTTTCTAATTGTTTTTCATTTACTAAATCAGATTTATTTAGAAGAAGGATATCTCCGTATAAAATTTGAGAATAGGCGACACTTGTATTATTAATTTCAAAATCAAAATTTTCTCCATCAATAACAGTAATTATCGAATCTAATCTTACTTTTTCTCTAAGATCACCAGCTGCAAAAGTCATGGCGACAGGCAATGGATCTGCTAGTCCAGTTGTCTCAACAATCAAATAGTCTAATTTTTCAGCTCTTTCTAAAACTTTGGATACTGTATTTAATAGTTCGCCATTGATAGAGCAACATATACATCCATTGTTTAATTCGATCATATCTTCTGAACCTTCTATTATTAAGTCATTATCTATTCCAATCTCTCCAAATTCGTTAACTAAAACAGCTGTTTTAATACCAACTTGATTTTTTAAAATATGATTCAGAAGTGTAGTTTTACCAGAACCTAAGAATCCACTAATGATAGTAACTGGTAATAAAAATTTAGACATTTGACTGGTAAAAAAATAAGTTTTATTGATCGAAAATTTTGTTGATTTCCGAAGCTAATGTTTGATCCAAATTTGTAATACCTCCTAGATCGTGCGTATTTAATGTAATTACTACTTTTGCATAAACATTCTCCCAGTTTGGATGATGATTATATTTTTCACAGATTAAAGCAACCTTAGTCATAAAAGCAAAGGCTTCAATAAAATTAACGAAGTTGAATTCTCTTTGTATTTGTTTAGATTGAATTTCCCAGCCAGGTATTTTGAAAACTAATTCATTCAATTCTCCATTTTGCAAAAGGTAGGGTTCCATTAAATAAGAAATCTGACTTATTACATTATAAATATTTTACTTTTTCTCACCAATTATATGTATATTTATAATTCTTTCCTTTTGATCAAAACGATGTTCCCATAAGTAAACCGCTTGCCATGTACCAAGCATTAGTTTCCCGTCATGGAAACTCAAAGATAAACAAGTGTTTGTTAAGGATGTTTTAATATGAGCTGGCATATCGTCAGCTCCCTCTTGATAATGTCTATAGGATATTTCTTCTCTATCTTTTGAAAGAGATAAGTAGGATTCATAGGGTGCTATCGATTGCATATACTTTTTTAGGTCCTTTAGTACATTTGGATCTGCGTTCTCATTAATAGTTAAACTACAACTGGTATGAAGTGAAGTTAAATTTAAAATTCCAGAATGAAAATTATTTTTTTCAACATATAAATTTAAATCATATGTGATATCAATAAATCCCTCGCCATTGGTAATGAATTTTAATTTTGAAAATATTTGTTCCATATAAGTTAAAACTTAATTAATTAATATTCTATTATGGATAAAAGATGTATGTTTTAATGCAGATAATAAAATTTTTATCTTAAAATGAATTTAATTTACATTTAAATTTTTGGCCGTAACTCATTGGAATAAGCTGGGTGCTTATCTTAAAGAAACACAAATATTAGGTTCAATCCAAAATACACTTTATTGGGATCAGAACACAGGAATGCCAAAAAAAGGATCTTCTTGGAGGTCTGAGCAACTTACTTATATTGCAAAAGTATTGCATAAAAGAAATTCTTCAGAGGAATTTTCTTATTTAATACAATCGGCTAAAAATGAATTATTAGAAGTTGAACGAAATTCCGATAATCAACTTTTTATAAAAGATAAGGAAAGAAATATTAGTCTTTTATTGAAGGAATTTAATAGAGAAAGAAATTTAGATCCTAAATTAGTTGAGTCCTTAGCAAAGGCGAAATCTAAAGGGTATGAAAGTTGGCAAGAAGCTAAGAAAAAATCTGATTTTAAAATTTTTCTTCCATTCTTCGAAGAATTAGTCAAATTAAGGATTGAAGAGGCAAAACAAATATCTAATCAATATTCACCGTGGGAGACATTAGCCCAACCCTTTGAGCCTGAATTAAATTTGAAATGGTTGAATAAAATGTTTCAACCATTGAAAGAAACTGTCCCAGATTTAATTAGAGGAATTAACAAGACCCAAAAAAATCATTGGGATTTAAGTCCAGAATCTCAAAAAAAATTATGTTCTAAATTACTTGATGAGTTTGGAAGAGATAGAGATCTCGTTGTCGTTGGTAAATCTCCCCATCCTTTCTCGATTACATTAGGACCTAATGACTATAGGATTACTACAAGAATTGTTGAAGGTGAACCATTATCAAGTTTTTTAGCAACTGCGCATGAGTGGGGGCATTCAATTTATGAGCAGGGTTTGCCATCTCAAAGTCATCAATGGTTCGCTTGGCCTTTAGGTCAAGCAACTTCTATGGGTATTCATGAAAGTCAATCTTTATTTTGGGAAAATAGAATAGTTAAATCCAAATCTTTTTCAAAAAGATTTTTCAAAAAATTTGTTTCGGCTGGATGTTCTCTTGATAATTATTTAGAACTCTGGAAATCTATTAATCATTTGGAAGCAGGATTAAATAGGGTTGAAGCAGATGAATTGACTTATGGCTTACACATATTAATAAGAACCGAACTCGAAATAGATTTAATCGAAGGAGGGTTACCTGTTGAAGATATTCCTACAGAATGGAATAAAAGATATGATGACCTTCTAGGCATAAAACCATCTAATGATTCAGAAGGTTGTCTTCAAGATGTTCATTGGAGCGAAGGTGCGTTTGGGTATTTCCCCTCATATTTGTTAGGACATCTTATAAGTGCACAAATTTCAAATCAAATGGAAAGAGACATTGGTTCGATCGATAATTTAATTGAAAATGGTGGATATCAAAAGATCATCTATTGGTTGAAAAATAATATACATAAATATGGCAGATCAGTTAATTCTATGGAGTTGGTAAGAGCTGTAACTAGTGAAGAACTATCACCAATCTATTTTATTAATCATTTAAGATCTAAAATAAATGATTTTTGCTAAACATTACTTTAAAAGAATTTGGTTGGGTGTAAGGATGTAAGATAAACAAAAATAATTTCTTGATGGCAAATCTCAATCAACCTCCAAGTAGGGCTACACCAAATTTATTGCATATACTAGATGCTTTCACTGATAACTCAAACTTAATAGTCAACACCATTGTTGAATTGAATTCTAATACAATTAATAAATATGAATTAATTACAGAAACGGGTCACCTTAAACTTGATAGGGTGGGTTATTCTTCACTTGCGTATCCTTTTGCTTATGGATGTATACCAAGGACTTGGGATGAAGATGGAGATCCACTTGATATAGAAATTGTTGGAGTAACTGAGCCATTGATTCCTGGTTCTATTGTCGAGGCAAGGATTATCGGGGTGATGAAATTTGATGATGGAGGAGAGGTGGATGATAAAGTAATAGCAGTCCTTTCAGATGATAAAAGAATGGATCATATCTCAAGTTTTAAAGACCTAGGAGAGCATTGGCTAAAGGAAACTACGTATTATTGGGAACACTATAAAGATCTAAAAAAACCAGGAACATGTACTGTAAATGGTTTTTTTGGGATAGAAGAAGCTGTTGAAGTAATTAAAGATTGTGAAGAGAGATACAAAAAAGAAATTGATCCTAAATTAGTAAATTAAACAATTTTTAGTTTTCTCTAAATTCGTCAAATATTTCGCATAGTATTTCGTCGGCACCTTGGAGCTTTAGTTTTTTAGCGAGTTCTTTGCCTATTCCTTCGGGATCATTAATATTGCCAATACATTTATCTTTAATAAGCCTTGCTCCATCAAGAGAGGCTACCATTCCTGTAAGGCAAAGTTGTTCATTTTTAATACTACTATTCACTCCTATTGGAACTTGGCATCCACCTTCAAGCTCTCTTAAAAAAGACCTCTCTGCTAGACATCTTTGACTAGTGGGTTTATCTTCTAAGATATTTATAATCTCTAAAACTTTTTTATCATCAGATTTACATTCAATGCCTAGTGCTCCTTGTCCAACGGCATGAAGAGAAATTTCATTTGGAATAATCTGATGAATTCTTGATTCAAAGCCTAATCTCTTTAAGCCAGCGGCAGCAAGAATTATACAATCAAATTCTCCCGCATCAAGTTTTTCTATTCTTGTAATAACATTTCCTCTGATATCCTTGAAATTAAGATGTGGATACTTATTTCTTAACTGTGCAAGTCTTCTAAGAGAGCTTGTCCCCACAATTGAACCTGCGGGTAAAGTTTCTAATTTATAGCAAACATTTTTTTTGCTTATTACTAGAGCATCTGCAGGGTCTTCCCTTTTTGTGATACATCCTAATTTAAGGCCGCTAGGCAAATTTGTTGGTAAATCTTTTAGAGAATGAACCGCTATATCTGCTTGACCTAGGAGCATTTGTGCTTCCAGTTCTTTTGTAAATAATCCTTTGTCTCCTATTTTTGCTAATGCTACGTCAAGAATTTTATCACCTTGCGTTGCCATCGCCTCTATGGATACCTCTAAATTTGGAACACTTTTTTCTAGTTGATCTTTAACCCATAAAGTTTGCACCATGGCTAGTTTGCTCCTTCTACTGGCTATTTTCAGTTTGAAGTTAGTCATTAAATATTTTATTTGAGTTTGGATTAAAATAATTTGAATTTATTTTAAGCTATTCTTTTGCAACTTTTTAAAGCTGAAAATTATATTTAACTATTTTTATTTTATATATTCTTTTAAAACCCCATTACGATTTGGATGTCTAAGTTTCCTAAGGGCTTTTGCTTCTATTTGTCTAATTCTTTCTCTTGTCACATCAAATATCTGTCCAATTTCTTCAAGAGTTTTCATTCTGCCGTCATCAATTCCGTATCTTAATCTGAGAACATCTCTTTCCCTGGGACTTAGAGTTGCTAAGACTCCCTCTAAATCTTCTCTTAATAAAGTTTTAGAAACATCTTGCTCTGGATTTTCTATATCAGCTTCTATAAAGTCTCCGAGCCTTGAGTCTTCCTCTTTACCTATTGGTGTTTCTAAAGAAATAGGTAGTTGAGCGCTTTTAGCTATAAATCTTAATTTTTCAATTGTCATTTCCATACTCTCGGCTATTTCTTCTTCGCTTGGTTTTCTTCCGAATTCTTGGCTAAGAACTTTTGTAGTTTTTTTAATTCTGGATATTGTCTCGTATAAGTGAACTGGCAATCTAATAGTCCTACTTTGGTCTGCAATTGCTCTTGTAATAGCCTGGCGAATCCACCAAGTAGCATAAGTAGAGAATTTATAACCTTTTTCATGGTCAAATTTTTCCGCTGCCCTAATTAGACCTAAACTTCCTTCTTGTATTAAATCTTGAAATGATAATCCTCTATTCATATATTTTTTCGCAATCGAAACAACTAATCTTAAATTTGATTGAACCATTTTTTCTTTAGCTCTTCTTCCTAAAAGGAGTCTTCTCCTGAATTTGGAAAGAGGCATATCTATTAATTCAGCCCATTCTCTAACAGAAGGGAAATGGCCTTTTTCTGACTCATATTGAGTGGCCAATTCTTCTAATTGGAGTAAGTCAGCAATTTTTCGTGCAAGTTCAATTTCTTCATCCGGTCTTAAAAGTCTAATTCTCCCAATTTCTTGTAAATAAACTCTTATTGAATCTTCAGTGTATATACCTTTAGGGCCAAGCTTTATGTTCCCAAGACCTTTGTCTTCATCTTCAGAATCACTAAATTCATTATTCGTTTCTATTTCACTTCCCGTTGAATCAGAGGATGTCTGTAAACTTTGGTTATTGATATTACTTTCTTCTTCAACAACTGTTTCTAAATTGGTATTTATTTTTTTGTTAATCTTTTTTTTTGAGCTGGGCTTGGAATTCTTTGATTCTGCTGCGACTGGACACATGATTGACTCCTTTCTACGGTGAATTTAACTAGATTAAATTTTATTTAGGGCTAATTTATACATTTAGTAGTAAATTTCCCTATTAATTTGTAAAAGAACTTTTTCAGTAATTTGAATAAAAAAGTTTTTTTAAACTGTTGAAAAATTTAAATAGTGCTATAGATTACCTAAAGTAAAAAGTCTTGGGATTTCTCAGACAGGCAGATCATTTTTTGAATTTTCAGTAAATGATCAAAGCTTCATGTCTCCCTTAAGAGCAGGATACTTACAATGTGCAAAAAACACTTTGTGGAATGTTCAACAATCCAATACTAAGAAAAAGTTTTGAAGCCGGCAAGTAATCAGTTATTAAATATCTCCTATAAATTGGAAATTTTGCTTGATATAGGTAGTAGTAATGAAAGCTTTTACTATTTAGATGGAAACAATCTTGGTGCAGAAGTTGGGGATATTGTAAGTGTGAGACTAAGAGGGAGATTATTGAATGGGTTGGTGATCTCCAAAAAAAAGTTTTCGACAATTAACAAAGATAAATCAAATATTACTGAAGTGAAAAGTATAAAGTATTTGTTTGTTGAAAGTATTTTGCAGAAAAAAATAATTAATGACTCTTGGAGAGAGTGGATAGAGTCCCTAGCCTCTTTTTATATGGTTAGTAATTTAAAAATGTTTAAAACCGCATTTCCTCCTGGTTGGATTGGTAAATATAAGAATATTCCTCAAGGTTTAAAAGATCAGATATGGATTGAAACTAAAAAAGAATTTGATATTGAGAAAAATAGATTAACTAAAAAAGAATTTTTATTAATGGATACTTTGCCCGAAAAAGGTAATTGGCAAAGTGAATTAATAAAGTCTGGTTTTAATTACACTTTGATTAACTCAATGGTCAGTAAAAATTATCTTGTTAAATCTATAAGAAAAAAAAATACAAATACTAAATTAAGTTCCTTTTTAAAGGATCAGATTGTGACGAAAAAACCAAATCTTACAAATGAGCAAAAAATTGCATTTCAAGAATTTCAAAAAATGAAACCAGGAGATGTTTTACTTCTTTGGGGTGAAACAGGTTCAGGTAAAACAGAAGTGTATATGAGAATTGCTGAAGATCAATTTCTTAAGAAAAAAAGTTGTTTGATATTAGCTCCAGAAATTGGATTAATTCCTCAACTTATTGATAGGTTTAGTAGGCGATTTAATAATGTCGTTTACGAATATCATAGTAATTGTTCTCCCGATCATAGAACTTTAGTTTGGAAGAAAATTATTAATGCTAATGAACCTTTAATAATAATAGGTACAAGGTCGGCAGTTTTTCTTCCAATCAGAAATCTGGGATTAATAATAATGGATGAAGAACATGATGTTTCTTATAAGCAAGATAGTCCTATGCCTTGCTATGACGCGAGAGAGATTGCTATTGAAATAGTAAAAAGGAATTCTGCAAAGTTAATTTTTGGGAGTGCAACCCCATCAATGAAGACTTGGAAAAAGTGTACTTTTGAAAGGAATTTTAAATTGGTAAGAATGATTCAAAGGATATCCAGTAATGAGACTCCTGAAATAAGAATTATTGATATGCGGAATGAGTTCAAGAAGGGAAATATGAAAATTCTTTCCAATGAATTATTACAATTGCTTCCTCAACTACGCTTAAAAAAAGAGCAAGCAATAATTTTGATCCCTAGGAGGGGGCATAGTGGATTTTTAAGTTGTAGAAATTGCGGATATTTAATAAATTGCCCCAACTGTGACGTTCCTTTATCAGTTCATCTCGGATCACAAGGAAAAAAATGGTTAATGTGTCATTGGTGTGATCATAAATCAAGATTGATCAATCGTTGCCCAGATTGTCATTCAACTGCTTTCAAACCTTTTGGAATTGGTACGCAAAGGGTAATAGAGTTTTTAAATGAAGAATTTCCTGACTTAAGAGTTCTTCGCTTTGATAGAGATACAACTTCAGGAAAGGATGGTCATAGAGATATTCTTTCAAAGTTTTCTAAAGGTGATGCTGATATTCTTGTCGGTACTCAGATGTTGGCAAAAGGTATTGACATCCCCAATATTACTCTTTCAGTAGTTATTGCAGCAGATGGGTTGCTTCATCGCCCAGATATTTCAGCAGAAGAAAAATCATTACAATTATTTTTGCAAGTAGCAGGAAGGGCCGGCAGGGCACAAAAAAAAGGGAAAGTAATTTTTCAAACATATAAACCTAACCACCCGGTGATTTCGTATCTTCAAAAAAGAGATTATGAAAAATTCTTAATTGAAAACTCTAGATTGAGAAAGGATGCTAATTTATTTCCATTTTGTAAGATTTGCCTCCTTAAATTATCAGGTGAAAATTATGAATTAACTGAGTCAATTGCAATGAAATTAGCAAAATATCTACTCAGTTTTTGTGAGAAAAAGAACTGGAAATTAATTGGCCCTGCCCCTAGTTTAATAGCTAAAGTCGGTAAAAAATTTAGATGGCAGATATTAATACATGGTCCTGAAGATTCAAATATTCCTCTCCCAGACAGATCATTATTATGGAAATTTATTCCAAAAAATGTTTTTTTAACAATTGATGTTAATCCGGCAGAGTTGTAATTACTATGATGGAAGTTGAGGCAAATCTGTACCTAATTTAAATCTATAGAATCTTAATATGTAAGCTAATATCATAATTACTAAAATAGTAGATATCCCAATTAAAAGTTTGTTGAGGCTCCAGAATGAAAATTCAAGACTATTTAGCTGCCCTTGATTAAGATTCCAGATTATTAGATTTTTTGTGATTTCTAAATTTGAAGTATTTTTACCAGTAACGTTAGCTTTATTAGGGAGAATAATTTTGAAAATAAGTTCTAAATTATCTATACCTTGAATAGAATTTAGATCCAAATCTAATCTGTAAAAGTATTTTTTTAAAAAAATGAAGCTTTTTTGAGTAGTATTAATTTCTATATTCGTTGATGCTCCCGCTAACTCTCCAGCAGTATTTTGGGTGATTTTAAGAACTTGCTTTGCATCCTCTAGATTGAGATTTTTATGTTTTAAAGAAAAGGTTGATTCGTATTGTTCAATTTCTCCGTCAGGAAAAATATCTTTCATTTGCTCTTCAAATCTTAATTGCCAAGGGAATTTCTTTATGTATTTACTTTCTATTACTAAATTATTGTTGATTGAATCAAGTTCACTAAGATCAAGGGTATCCACAACTTTAACGCAGCCACTTAAGAGTGGGATTAATAATAATAGTATTAAAAAAATTATCAGTGAAAAGCCTTTCTGAAAGGGTTTTGTCTCACCAGTTGGAGTCTCAGTAACATTAATAAATTTCTTTTTCTCCAATACTTTACTTTTTTTGCGAAGTGAGTTTAGAGATTTTTTATTAAGTGATGGGTCGCTTTCAAACTGCAAGTTCCAATTTTCTGGCTTTTTAATGTCAGGAGAGTTTATAACTTCCATCAAATATTTTGCATTTTCTCTCGTCTTGTTATCGTAAGATTTTAGGAGTTCTTTACAAAACCTTTTAGCCTCCTCCTTTTTATTCATACCGCAAAGAGCTGTAATGAAGATTGTTCTTAAATTCACGCCCTCTTTACTTGACAAAGGAAATGATTCGATTAAAGGCAAAAGAAATTCAATACAATATTTATACTCACCTTTAGCTAAAGCAAGTTCTACTGTTTCTAAAACTTGCTCATAAGTTTTCATAGGTTAGGCGACTATCATTGTACCTATTCCAGAATTTGTAAAAATCTCAAGAAGTAATGAATGTTTTATTCTTCCATCAATTATGTGAGCTGCTTTGACTCCTTGTGCTAAAGCTCTTATGCAGCATTCTGTCTTTGGAATCATACCTTCAGTCACAATTTTTTTATTAATAAAATCTCTTGCCTCTTTGAGATTAGTTTTTTCAACAAGACTATTTTTGTTATCTTTTTCTTTTAATATCCCTTGAGTGTCAGTAAGGAGAATAAGTTTTTCTGCATTTATTGCAGCAGCAATTTCTCCAGCAACAAAATCTGCATTAATATTATGGGAAATACCCTCCAAGGTTGATCCAATACTTGAAATAATAGGGATATATCCTTTAGAAATAAGAGGATCTAATATTTCAGAATTTATTTTTGTAACCTCTCCTACTAACCCATGACTCCCATCTCCAAGCTCTCTAGATTGAATTAAGTTGCCATCAAGACCTGATATCCCCACAGCTAAGGATCCGGTTTTATTAATGCCTTTTACAATTTGTTTGTTCACTTTACCCATTAAAACCATCTCGACAATTTCCATTGTTTTTTGATCAGTAATTCTTAATCCATTTTCGAATTTAGGAGATATTTCTAATTTCTTTAGCCAATTATTAATCTCGGGCCCACCTCCATGAATTACTATCGGACAAACCCCCACAGTTGATAAAAGTGCTATGTCTCTAAAAAAAGCATTTTTTAAATCATCATCCTCCATAACAGAACCACCATACTTAACAACAATTTTTCTACCTGAAAAACTTTGTATGTAAGGAAGTGCTTCGCTTAATATTGATACTCTTTGAGAATCATTCATTATTAAAAATCATTAAAACTTGATTGAATTGAGAAATTAGGTTTTTACAAATATATCCCTATATTCAATAAAAGAGAATAAAATCAAATTCTTTTTTATTATCGTCGATAATAAATTCTGATTCAAGACCTTTGACGAAAAACCTGTTTAATCTTTCTTGCTTTTCAATCCATTTTTCCAGAGGGACAGCGTTTAATTCGAAACGCATTCTCAGACCATTTTTTTCTTCCTTTGTAATTTCTTCTATTTCTTTTAGTTGGGGGGGATTATCCTCGTCCCACAAATTTAAAGATTCTAATGAAGATTCAAGATGCGCTTTTATCCCATACCTCCATCTTGTAACATCTTTAACTAGTGCTGTTAATTCTTCTGGTCTATTAAATTTATTTGTCGAAAAATTTTTCTTGTCAAACAACTTTACAGGAGGTATCTCGGAAGTCTTTAAACCTAATCCAATTAGAAAAATAGGTACTCCATAAAAAAAAGTAGGTACACTTAAATTTACTGAATCTGTAAAATAAGCAGTCATTCCAACAAAAGCTAATATACCCCCAGCAGTTACGATTAAGTTTCCGGGCGATAAGTATTTCTTCATTTTGGTTTAGTAGAATGAGTTTTAAATGAGCTAACAAGTATTATGCAAGATCCTAATACTGCAAATCAAGGGGATTTAATTTTTAAACTTGATCAAGATAGAGCATGGCTATTAGAAAATCTTGATAAGGGTAAATGGCCAGAAATCAGAAACGAACTTGCCGCGCTTGAAAGAAAAATAAGCAAATTAATTATAAGTGTTCAAGAAAATAATGTTGATATTTGATTTAAAAAGGTATTTCGTCAACTTCAGGTACTAAAGGTGAACTGTCCCAACTAGATTTTTTGGCGGCTTCTTTATTTTCAAATGACTCATTATTTTCTTTTTGATCAGACTTAATAACATCAACTGGCGATATTTGATGAATCTTTGAAGCTGTTAGTTCTGGTTGTTTTTCTTTAGTTCCATCTTTTCTAGTGACAGAATTCATCTTTAGACGTCCCTCAATAACAATATTTTGCCCCTCCTTTAGTTCATCTACCATTTCTTGGGCAATATTTCCCCATCCTATGATCTTGAGATCTCTGGTTGGATCTTCACTACGTAATCCTTTAAAATTAACAATCATTTCTGCAATTGGAGTTTGGTTTTCTTTGGTATACCTCATTTGGGGAGCGCTATTAATGACCGCCTGAATTAAACAATGATTCATTACTTACTATTTAATTAAAGACATACTGATGCAGAATCAAGGAAATTGCTATAAAAATGTTTGGATCCTATCAGGAACTTCGGATGGACCTGTAATAGCTAATAGGCTTCTTGAACTTAATTATTCAGTCTTTGCAAGTGTTTTAACTTATAAAGCAGGGCAAGCTTATATTGAAAATCCAAAGTTACATATCATTACGGGGAAATTAAATAATAAAGATCAAATAATTAATTTCATAAATAAAAATAAAATCACATGCGTTATCGATGCTACTCATCCGTTTGCCGTAATAATTTCTAAAAATCTTAATAATGCATGTAAAGAAATTAATACACCTCTTTTACTATTTAAGAGGAAATCTCTAATAAATAACACTAATAATTTTTTTTATATTGATCATTTAAAGGATATAAATAATGTTGATATAGAAAATAAGAATATTCTTCTTGCAATAGGATCAAGATTCCTTAACGATACAGCTAGTTATTATATTAATTGTAAAGCAAATGTATTTACAAGGGTACTTCCGACTTATGAGAGCATAACTAAAGCTTTTGGATCATGTATTAAGAATGCAAATATAGCGATACTTGAACCGAGTAAAAACAATAAAAGCATTTTAGAAAAAAAACTTTGTGATTTTTGGGAGATAGATTATGTTCTATGCAGAGAATCTGGAAGTTATTCTCAGAAAAACTGGGAGAGTATAGTTTCTGGAAGTAAGATGAAGTTATTTTTGGTTAAAAGGCCGAAAGTTAAAAATGATTATTCTTACTCTTTTGATCAATATCACAATTTGATAAATCACATAATTAAAAAATATTGATGTTTAATTCATTATGGAAGTATTAGTTATAATCACAACTGAATCAAGTAACGCAAATGCTTTGCGAATGGCTAAATTACTATTACAAAATAAACTTGCAGCTTGTGTTTCGATAAAGCAAATTTTTTCAACTTATAAGTGGGATGATGATATTGAAGAAAATAAAGAGTTTGAAATCACAATAAAAAGTAAACTAGAGTTAAAAGACTGTTTAATTGATTTCGTAAATAAAAATTCCACATATGATGTCCCTCAGATTATTTACAAAAAATACCACGCTGAGATGAAATATTATGATTGGTTGAATAAGACTATTTGATTAATCTATTTTATTAACTCTTTAAGATCAATATCCGATCTAGATCCTAATTGCGTAATTATTTGCCCCGCACAATTTGAAGCTATCTCTCCGCATTTTTTGAGGGAATAATTGTTTATTAATCCATGGATAAATCCTCCCGCATAGATATCTCCCGCTCCTGTAGTATCAATAATCTTGCCTTTCGTTATTGACTCAATTATTTCAACATTATTTTTGTTAACTATGAGAGAACCATTTTTCCCAAGAGTTACTATGACTAATTCACATAAGGAATATAGGTCTTCTTGGCAGCTTGCTAATTTATCATTTTTAAATAGACTTAACACCTCGGATTCATTACAAAAAACAATATCTACATATTCATAAATTAATTCCAAGAAACTCTCACGATGTCTATCTACACAAAATGAATCAGACAAAGAAAGGATTATTTTTGTATTAGATTGTTTCGCAATTTGGGCGGCTTTAATAAAAGCTTTTTTAGCTAATTCGCTGTCCCATAAATATCCTTCTAAATATAAATATTTACTTTCCTTAATTACAGTAAAGTCAATGTCTTTTGGTTCAAACTCTACAGATGCTCCTAGGTAAGTGCACATAGTTCTTTGTGCATCAGGTGTAACCAAAATGATTGAATGAGCTGTTGGAGCACCTTCAATAGTAGGTGGAGTATTAAATATAGTTTTACTTTTTTTTATATCGTCAGAAAAGAAATTCCCAAATTGATCATTTTTCACTCTTCCTATAAACTGCACATGATTGCCTAATTCTGCTAAAGAAACAACGGTATTTGCTGAGGACCCACCTGAAATTTGTTTGATCACTTTGCAATTTTCTAACAATCTCTGAGAGCCATCAGAATTAATTAGATTCATTGATCCTTTATCCAGATTATTTATCTCAAGAAACTCATCTTCAATATTTACAATAATATCTACTATTGCGTTGCCCAGACCAATGAGATCAACTTTTTTATGTTCAAAATGTCTAAAGGATTCCTTCATTAATTTGGAACTAAATTACCTTAGTAGTGCTCTTTTAGGACCATGTATTGGGTCTTCAATTACTATAGTTTGATCTCTATTCGCCCCCAACGAGACAATGGCAATTGGTACCTCCATTAATTCAGCTAAAAATCTTAGATAATTCATGGCATTCTCTGGGAGATCAGATAGTTTTCTGCAATCTGCGGTTGAACATTGCCAACCTTTTAATTTTTTGAAGATTGGCTTACATTTTTTTAAGTCATCTGAATTTGTAGGAAAGTAGTCTATTTCCTCTCCATCGAGATCATATGCAATGCAAACTTGAATCTCATCTAATTCATCTAACACATCAAGTTTCGTAACGGCTAAACAATCAAGACCATTTACAGATACAGCATATTTACCAATAACTCCATCAAACCAACCACATCTTCTCCTTCTCCCAGTAGTGGTTCCAAATTCACTGCCTCTATCACATAGTTGATCATTAATACTTCCTTGCAATTCAGTTGGGAATGGCCCTTCACCTACTCTTGTGGTATAAGCTTTTGCGACACCTATGACTCTATCAATTAAGGTTGGACCCACTCCAGCTCCAATACATGCCCCTCCTGATATAGGGTTTGATGAGGTAACAAAAGGATAAGTCCCATGATCTAAGTCAAGTAGAGTCCCTTGAGCTCCTTCGAAAAGAATATTCTTCTTGTTTTTCGAGGCTGCATGAATAGTCCTCGTACAGTCAACAACATGCTTTGATAATCTTTCCCCATAATCAAGATATTCTTCAACAATATCTTCTAATTTAAGTGGTTTAATGCCATAGATTTTTTCTAGGAGACCGTTTTTTTCTCTTAATGGAATTTCGATCACATCACTTAACCTTTCCTCATTAAGCAAGTCTCTTATCCTAATGCCATTTCTTTGTGATTTATCCGCATAAGTTGGGCCAATCCCACGACCTGTTGTGCCTATTTTGTTTGAACCTCTATCAGCCTCCATCGCTTCATCTAATATTCGATGGTAGGGCATTGTTACATGTGATGTTGATGAAATTTTTAATCCTGAGATATCAATTCCATTATCAATTAACATGTCAATTTCTTTAAGCAAGATTTTTGGATCTACTACAGTTCCTGAACCAATTAGACAAGATGTATTTTTATAAAGTATCCCTGAGGGAATTAAATGTAATTTTAAGACTTTATCATCTACGACTATAGTATGACCTGCATTTACTCCCCCTTGATAGCGAACGACAACATCTGCCGAACGACTAAGTAAATCCGTTATTTTACCTTTTCCTTCGTCGCCCCATTGGGCTCCGATTACAACAACATTGGCCAATTTTAGAAGAGCATTATTTTTGTGCGAATATTTAATATATTCAAAAATCTTGGTTTACTTTTAAAAAGTAAATGAATTGTATCAACTTTCTCTTAGAACCATTTTTTCAGCAAGAGAAAATTCTTTAGTTAAACGCTCTTTAAGTTTATCTGGTAAAGGTCTGCTTGCAAAGTTTTTGTAATGACCTGCCATAGCATTTAATGCTGTTTGCATTGTGGTAAATGATTGTGTTTTATTCACCATCCCTCTATTTCTATATCGCGAAATATAGTCAGTTATTAGTGTAAGAGCCTCACCTCTTACTTCATCTTTATTTGGAGAATCTTTTGGAGTATCAACAGCTATTTGTAATGTTTTAACAACTGAAATTGTATCCTTTGTATAGTCACCTGTCATAGCGGTTTTTGCAGCTATGGAAGGGGAACTAAATAGTGTAAAAGCAACAATTAAGGATATTGCGAAAGATATAGCTTTGGTAAGATTCTTAAAAAATAATTTTGATGTCCATTTCAGTAACATAACTTAGCTCCCAAAAAAAATAAGCCTCAAGACTTTTTATTGTACATTATTTCAGATTCGGAAATAAATGTTTCTAACAATTTATCAGTACTAATTTTAAGCTTAGTATTATTTGTTCTGCATAAAAGTTCTACTTCTTTATTAATAGAATCTCTGCCAATAATTATCTGAAAAGGAATGCCAATTAATTCCGCATCTTTAAATTTCACTCCAGCTCTATCGTTTCTATCATCAAGAAGGACATCAATTTTGTTAATTAAAAAGTTGTTATAGATTTGCTCAGTAAGATCACTTTGAATAGGATCTTTTAGGTTTGTTGGGATAATAATAACTTCAAAAGGAGAAATCTGGATAGGCCAACAAATTCCTTTTTGATCATGATTCTGTTCGATAGCCGCTTGAGCTATTCTTGTCACCCCTATTCCGTAACAACCCATCCATAAATTTTTTAACTGACCGTCCTTATCAGAGAACTTAGCATTTAATTTTTCACTATATTTCTGACCTAGTTGGAAAATATGTCCAATTTCGATACCTTTTTTTTCTTTAAGTTCTTCATCATCATAAATACTTACTTTATCTCCTTTTTTGGCATTCCTGATATCCCCAATTAGATAGTCTTTTGAATCAAAAGAAAATTCTTGAAAAAATTTATGGAAATTAACTTTATTCCCACCACTTATAAACTTTGAAAGGTCACTTGCAGAATGGTCAATTATTCTTGTCCATTTTTTTTCCCAATTAGAACTAGCTTTAATAGTTTTATTATCTAAATCTGGCCCGATAAAACCTAAGGGTAAATCAACTAGATTTTTTTCGATAGTATTTTTGTCTTCAATCTTTTTAAGATTAAGGAGATTGAAGTGATGAAGTTTATTGATCAAGTTAAAAAGCTTTACTTCATTAATGTGTTGATCGCCTCTTATGCATGCAAGAATTGGGACCTCAAATTTACCTTCGAACTGTGCAAGGAATATTACTACTTTAATAATCTGACTAGGGTCTAAATTATTATTATCGCAAACTTCTAGGATTGTTTTTTGTTGAGGTGTTTCCAACCACTCTGCAATATTATCTTTTAGTGGAATAGGTTGAGAGGGTAGAGAAACAGCTTTTTCAATATTTGCCGCATAAGAACCACTTTGAGTAAACAAAATGGAATCTTCACCCGCGTCAGCAGTGACCATAAATTCTTTAGAGGAGGCTCCGCCAATTGCACCACTATCAGCTTCAACTCCAACTGTCTGCAGTCCACAAGATTTAAAAATATTTTCATAAGCATTGCCCACATTTTCATAGAAAGAAGCCAAATCGTTCTCTGAAGAATGAAAAGAATAACCATCTTTCATTATAAATTCTCTACTTCTCATCAATCCAAACCTTGGCCTTATTTCATCTCTAAATTTTGTCTGTATTTGATAAAAACATTGAGGTAATTGCTTATAGGAGTTAATGGTCTCTGATGCAATACTCGTTATTACCTCTTCGTGAGTTGGAGCTAAACCAAATTCTTTACCTTGCCTATCTTTGAGATTAAACATTATTCCTTCTCCTGCAGTATATCCTTGCCACCTTTCACTTTTTTTCCATAAATCTGCAGGATGAAGTTGAGGTAATAGTAATTTTGTACATCCAATACTATTAAGTTCCCTCTCAATTATTGCGGATATTTTTTCAATAACTTTCAGCATTATTGGCATGTATGCATATATACCGCTGTTAACTCTGCGAATATACCCAGCTTTTAAAAGTAATTGATGTGAAATAATCTCAGCTTCAGAAGGTGTGTCACGAAGTGTCCCCAGAGGAAATGAGGTTGTCACGCGCATGCAAAAAATTCCTTAATAATATTTAATTTTATCAACTAAGTTGAAAAAAGAATTTAAAGTGTCTTGAGTCCCTCAACGCGGCTAGTCTAAAAATATTCTTTCTGCTAACTTCTTCAGTAATGAAGTTATAACTCTTTTAAAAGTTCATTATTACAAAAACATTTTCTTAAGTTTATGGAAAATATGGATGCCAATATTTCTAGCGAAGAGGAATTAGTAGGTATTGATGAAGTTCAAAAATTCCTAAACAGATCAAGAGCTTCTGTCTATAGGTATACAAATACTGACTTGAGAAATCTAAACCCTAGCTTTAATCCAAGAAAATTAAATCCCGAATTTAGAACTGATCAAAAAGAACCTTTAAAATTCCATCCTAATGAAGTGGCAAGATTTGCAAAAGATATTTTAAGAATTAAGGAAGTTACTGTAGAGGTTTTTAATACACCCTCCTCCGCTGCTCAAAATATAATGGTACAAATATTAGAAGAACTTAGATCTATTAAGTCTTTGCTAGAGAAAGAGTAATTAAAAAAAAATACTAATCAATGTTTTGATTTATTGACATTTTGAATGTAGGATAATTATGTTTAATTATCTCCTTAATCTTTCCCAATTAAGAGTTCTTGAGTTACACGAAATCAAAGCAATCTATTCAAAGTAAATCAAGCGAAGAATCTTCTTATGGTTCTGCTCGAAGTGATTTTGAAAGAGATGATGATGACCCCTTAAGTATAAGGAGTTTATCTATAACATCTTTAGGTATTATTTTTGCCTTTTTGACGATTTTTTTACCTTCAATTTCCATTTTAATTGGAAGACCTTTTTCTCAAGGAATCGAGATAATTCCTAATCACGATTTTAAAAAAGATGGACCTTAGTTCAATACCTCCATCTCCAATGAAGGGAATAGTAAATATTGTTGTTGAAATACCTGCAGGGAGCAGGAATAAATATGAATATTGCTCTGAGGCAGGAATAATGGCCTTAGATAGAGTATTGCATTCTTCAGTTAGATACCCTTTTGATTATGGTTTTATTCCCAATACCCTTGCTGATGATGGAGCTCCTCTTGATGCAATGGTGATAATGGATGAGCCTACTTTTGCTGGTTGTTTAATAAAAGCTAGACCTATTGGGGTTTTGGATATGCATGATTGTGGTGCATATGATGGGAAACTTTTATGTGTGCCTATGGCTAATCCTAGACAGGCTAATATAGTGAGTATTAATCAAATTGCTCCTAATCAGCTTGAGGATGTTGCTGAATTTTTTAGGACAAGTAAAGGACTTGATGGAAGAACAGTTAAAATTGATGGTTGGAGGGATTACGATGTGGTAGAAAATTTATTGAAAAGTTGTATTCCACTAAAAAAGAAAAACTTTAAAGTACTTAAGAAATCAAAAATTAATAAATTAAATTGAAAAAAATAATTTTTTATAGTTATTTAAAATGCTCTACTTGCAGAAAAGCCGCAAAGTGGCTTACGAGCAAAAATTTAGAATTCCAACTAATTGATATTGTAAAAGAACCACCACTTATTAATTATTTAAATCTAGCTTTAGAACAATATTCTGAGGATAAGAAAAGGATTTTTAATACAAGAGGTAAAGCTATTAAAACTCTTAATCTTGATATTAATGGTTTATCAAGGGAAGAAATTATTCAACTTCTTTTAGGTGATGGCAAATTAATAAAAAGACCATTTTTGATTTACGAAGGGAAAAAAGTAATATTAGGTTTTAACGAAATTGAATATACCAAACAACTTATAAAAGGTTAAAAATCAAAACTTTATTAATTTTATGCATGCTTCTATTAAAAGTTTTTTAAAAGAATGGGGTCTACTAATTCTATTAACATTTCTTGTTTCTTCTTGTAGATCTTTTTTCGCTGAACCACGTTATATCCCCTCTGGATCAATGCTCCCAGAATTACAAATAAACGATAGGCTAATTATTGAAAAATATTCGCTAAGAAACTCTCTACCAAAAAGAGGAGATATTGTTGTTTTTAACTCACCTTACTCCTTTGACGAAAAATTAATTTCATCAAGATCTAAGCCTCTACCAAAAAAAAGATATTGTTTTTTTATGAGTTTTCCTCCGATGTCGTTTATTCCTGGTTTAAGGGATCAAGCTTGCGATGCCTATATTAAAAGAGTAGTTGCACTTCCAGGAGAAATTGTCAGTGTAAATACAAAGGGTGAATTAATAATAAATAATAAATTAATTCCTGAACCTTATGTCTCTTATAAGTGCTCCTTATCCCTATTTAATAAATGTGGTAATTTTGAAAATATAAAAGTTCCTGAAGATCATTTTTTAGTTTTAGGTGATAATAGGTCAAATAGCTGGGATGGTAGATATTGGCCTGGAAGTAAATTTCTTCATAAAAAGGAGATAATTGGTAAAGCATATTTCAGATTTTGGCCTATTAGTCAAGTTGGCTTTTTCAATAAATAACCTTTTTTTCTGACTCTGACTTAATAAAATAGATACAAAAAGGGTTAAATTTAAAGTGCTCCTGAAGCAGTTGAATCAAATATTCCTCCTAGATGGGTAGTAATGTTTAGAGCGCTAATCACAGGAGGCTTATTGGGATCATTAAAAAGGTCAATTATAGTTATGCCACCATTACCTTGTTTTATCATCCAAATATTTGAATAATTAATACCAAGGATATTGCAAATTAGAGTTTTATTGACTGCATCATGAGCAACCAGAAGGCTTAGATCATTATCCTTGTGAGATAAACAAATTTTGTCAAATGCTTCTACGGACCTTTCTGATACATCTTTTATAGATTCACCTTCGGGCATTACTACTTCCTCTGGTTTATCATGCCAATTTTTAAGTAAAGCAGGCCACTTTTCTCTAATTTCTGCTTCCAGTTTACCCTCCCATAATCCGTGACTAATTTCTATAAGTGAATCTATTCTTTCTATTTTTAAATCTTTGCTATTTTGAAGGATTATTTGAGCAGTCTCATAAGGCCTATGCATTGAACTTGAAAATGCCTTATTGAAAGAAATGTTTCTCAAATATTCAAAAGTCCTTCTAGCTTGATCTTTCCCGTTTTCATTTAAAGGGATATCAATTTGGCCTTGAAATCTACCTTCTTTGTTCCAATTAGTTTCACCATGCCTTATTAAAAATATTCTGGAATCGCCAATTTGATTTGGAATATTTTTATTCAGATGGGAAGTTTGATTTAAGCATTCAATTTGGGTCTTATAAGAGTTATCTTTCCTTGAAATATTGAGTATTGAGAAAGAAGCATTTTCTAATCTTATTTTTCTAAAACCTTGCTTAGGCTTGCCTAATAAAAAGAGTATTAAACATCTGAGAATTGCATTATGTCCTACAACTAAAATATTTACATTATCTTTCTCGAGATAAATTTTTAAAATATCTTCTACAAAATTTGTTGCTTGCAAAAATAACTCTTGAATTGGTTTATAAGTTCTATTATCTTTTCTATTTAAGATTAGATTTTCTGGATCATTTTTCCATATAGGGTAAATTTCTGGAAATTTCTTTTTTATTTCATCAATTTTTAGACCAGACCATTCACTAAGATCTACCTCTAGCAAATTATCATCGAATACAATATCTTGTTCTTTATTCAAAGTATTTTTAATTGTTTTTGCAGTCTCTGCCGCTCTCACAAGTGGGGAAGAATAGATTTTATCGAAGTTTATTTTTGATAATGCTTTTCCTGCTTTTTGGGCTTGTTCGTATCCTTCATCAGTTAATATTGAATAATCCGTTCTTCCTTGAATTAATCCTTTTGCATTAAAACTGCTTAGTCCATGCCTAACTAACACTAATCGAATAGCCATTATATAAATTTGAAAATTAGGATTATTTAATCATCTCATGGCGTGATTAAAATAGATACATAAATAACACGAACTTCAATGATAACTAAGTATGGTTTTCAAAATATAATGAGTTATGATCTTTAAAAATGTTTCTAAGTCAAAACTCACTTTAGCTTTTATTTCTATAGTCATAACTTTTTTTGTATGGCAGCAAGGCTTAAGAGATAGTTTAAATAGACCGTCTGTTTCATTTGATATAAGTCAAAAAGAGCAAGAAATTGCTGAATTATCGGTCCAATCAATACCTATAGATCTAAAAAAGTTTTTCATCATAAATGATCCTGTTGATCAAATAAATAAATTACTCTCTGAGGTCTCATTTGAAGAGCTAACAGAAAGAAATAAATTAATTCGAGTAATTTCTTCAGAATCAAATGATCCTATAATCTATAAAAATGTATTCAAAGATTTTGAAAATAAAAACTATAAATTTCTGATTGATGAGATAGAAAAAAAATCTAATAATAATTTATATAAATCAAACTCTAGTAAATTTGATTTATTTAAAGACGATAGATTTTTATATCACCTTTTAAGCCGGAAATTTGATTTTGACGATAGTTCATTAATAACAAAATCATTTTCAAGCAGAATGTTTTTAAAATTGTTAGCCATTAGACTAATACCACTTTTGTCAATACTTATTGGCTCTATACTGGCTCTAAAAATATTATGGACCACCATATCTTTGAAAAAGTTTGGTTGGCAAGAAATTAAATCTTTAGATTTAGAATTAATAGATATGGTTTTACTAATAGCAGGTGGATTTGTTGTTTTAGGAGAAGTAGTATCACCTTTGTTCTCTATAAGTTTGGTTGAACTTTTTTCTAAAAATATCTCTAATGAATTGTCTCAATCTTTAAAAATATTCTTTGGATATCTTTTTATGGCTATCCCGCCATTAGGGATAGTTTATTATCAAATTAAATCTTTGAATGGAGAATTCACTTTTAAAAAGGATTATTTACAGTTTAATTTCTTTCCAATAAAACATGCAATTATTCAGGGAAGTAAAGGTTGGTTAACAATCGTTCCTTTTGTTTTATTGATTTCTCTAATTATGAATAGTTTGATCGATAATCAGAATGGTAGTAACCCTTTACTAGAAATTGTTCTTAATAATAATAATTACCTATCATTTTTTTTATTATTTGTAACAACTACTCTATTAGCTCCTCTATTTGAGGAAATTATATTTCGGGGTATTTTACTACCAACTCTTTCAAGAGATTTTGGAGTAATTTCGGGCATCGTAGTTTCGGCTTTTATCTTTGCATTAGCCCATTTAAGTTTGGGAGAAATGCCGCCATTATTTGTTCTAGGGATTGGATTGGCAATTACAAGAATTGCTTCAGGAAGTTTGTTTTCTTCAGTTATCATGCATTCTCTATGGAATGGATTGACTTTCTTAAATTTGTTCTTATTGAGGACATAAAGAATTTAATTTCTTACTTGCGAATCAAACAAAAAGATGTTTATTTAATTAATAACACTTCTTTTATTTAAAAAATAAATCATAGATGAAACCTTATGGGAGTCAACTTAATTTAAAAAAAAAAGTTTCATATGAAAGTAAAAAAAATTCTGAAAAAACATCCATAATTAATATCAAATTAATAAATCAAATTTTCGACACCATTAATATCTCTCTTTTGGTATTAATTTTCACCTTATTTTTCTTATCTTTTAATAGTCAAATAAAATGGTCAAATACATATAAAAACTTATCTAAAACAAGAGCTATCAATAATAATCTCATTGATTATATTTCTAAAATTGAGGAATTTTACATAAGTGAACTTGAGTCTCTCAATATTTACAGAAAAACTAAACCTGAAGATTTAATCTATCTAGATAAGCTTCCAGAAAAAAAAGAAAGTTTGTTTAAGAAAAATTTAAGTAGTTTCGTTGAAGGTTTTAGTGATAGCAAATATCAAAGGGGATATTGATGAAAAAATACAAAAAAATTGTTCGTCTAATACCCCTTAGTCAAAGAAGATTTAAATTTCTCTATATTTTTAGCTTACTATTAATATTTTGTTTGTTTGGTAGGTTAGTTAAATTGCAAGTCTTTAACGCCTCTGATTTGCAAAGAAAAGCTAGATTAATACAGTCTTCGAAAACTAATGCCTTAAAAAAAAGGAGAGCAATTGTTGATAGAAATAATAGACTAGTTGCTTACGATAAACCGCTCTATAAATTATGGGCCCATCCAAAATATTTTAATTTTCCTGGTGATTCAATTAACAGAGTTCGCAGTATTAAAGAAGTTGTAGAAAAATTGTCAGTTATCTTGGATATAAATGATGAAATACTTTTGAGTAAATTTAATAATAAAATGAGTGGTATCAAGCTTTTGGATAAAATTTCCGAAGAAAAGGCTGAAAAGATAAAGAACCTTCAAATAAGCGGTATTGATTTATTTAAATATTCGCAGAGATATTATCCACAAGGGAAGATTTACTCTAATCTTGTCGGTTTTGTTAATGATGAGAATATAGCTTCAGCGGGTTTAGAGCTTCATTTAGATAATCAAATTAAAGTTTTTAATAAAAGTAATTTAATAAAAAGAGGAGGAGATGGAACTCCTTTGCCGGATTATTCAGCCCCAGGTGATTTCGTTTCTGATTACAAAAGTTTAGGCCTAACTATAGATTCAAAATTACAGAAAGCTTCATTCAATGCATTATCCAAGCAAGTAAGCGAATGGAAAGCAAAGAAGGGATTTGCCATAGTTATGGATGTTAATAATGGTCGGATTCTCTCCCTGGTTACAGTCCCGTCTTACGATCCAAATAAATTTTGGCAGTATGATTCCGGACTTTTTAGGGGTTGGTATTCCCAAGATTTATTTGAGCCTGGTTCAACTTTTAAACCTATTAATCTTGCCTTAGCTTTAGAAGAAAAAGTAATCCAGAAAGATGGAGTAGTCGAAGATATTGGGAAAATTAATATTGGAGGATGGACAATTTCTAATTGGGATAAAAAAGGTAATGGATACATTGACTATCCAAAAGTTTTGCAGGTTTCGAGTAATGTTGGGATGGTAAAAATAATGCAAAATTTAGACCCTACAATTTATTGGGATTGGCTCAAAAATTTAGGTATAAATAAAAATTTAGAGACTGACTTATTTGAATCAACTGCCGGCCAACTAAAGAAAAAAGATTTATTTGTAAATCAATCAATTGAGCCTGCTGTAACTTCTTTTGGCAAAGGTTTCTCAATCTCGCCACTTAAATTGCTTCAACTTCATGCGGCTCTAGCAAATGGTGGTTATGAAGTAACTCCACATGTAACCTCAAATTTCAAAGAAAGAGTAAATAAAAATCCAAAAAAACAATTTTTTTCACACGAAGTCTCTAAAACTGTTCTTGAATGGATGGAGAGTGTAGTTGATAAAGGTAGTGGATCTGGAGTGAAAATCGAGGGTTACAGGATAGCGGGGAAAACGGGCACTTCCCACAAAGCCTTAAATGGTTCCTATACAAGTAAAAAAGTTTGTAGTTTTGTGGCGACCTTACCAGTTAATGATCCGAGATATGCTGTCCTTGTAGTCGTTGATGAGCCATCTAAATCTTATGCATATGGTTCAACTGTTGCTGTACCAGTTGCTAAAGAAATTATCGAGAGCTTAATAGTAATTGAAAAAATACCTCCCAAGATTAAAGATCATGGAATGATTGTTAAAAAACCCTAAAATTTTCCAATTTTATAAATATTTAGTTCATTATCTGATGATTTCATCAGGAATTAGAGCTAGTTTATATATATATGATTATCTAGATATGAAATCAATTTTAGAACAATTGTCCTCAATTACCGTTGTTGTTGCTGATACTGGAGATTTAGATTCGATAAAAAAATTTCAACCAAGGGACGCCACCACTAATCCATCGCTAATACTTGCTGCTGCTAAGAACCCTGATTATGTGAAATTAATTGATAAAGCTTTAGAAAGTTCAGAAAATGCCTTGCCTCAAGGATTCTCAGAAATCGAGTTAATTAAAGAAACTGTTGACCAAGTTTCAGTATTTTTTGGAAAAGAAATTTTGAAAATTATTTCAGGGCGCGTATCTACAGAAGTTGATGCAAGACTGAGCTTTGACACTGAAGCTACCGTGGAAAAAGCGAGAAAATTGATCAAACTTTACAAAAATTTTGGAATTGAAAAAGAAAGAATTTTGATTAAGATTGCCGCAACTTGGGAGGGAATTAAGGCAGCAGAAATTTTGGAAAAAGAGGGCATTAAGTGCAACCTAACTTTACTTTTTAACTTCTGCCAAGCGGTAACTTGTGCCAATGCAAAGATAACTCTAATTTCTCCGTTCGTTGGCCGTATATTAGATTGGCATAAAGCAAAAACTGGTAAAACTAGTTTTGTTGGTGCTGAAGACCCTGGTGTTATTTCGGTTACTCAAATATACAATTACTTTAAAGAAAAGGGATTCAAGACAGAAGTAATGGGAGCGAGTTTTAGAAATCTTGATGAAATAAAAGAATTAGCAGGTTGCGATCTTTTAACAATCGCACCAAAATTTCTTGAGGAACTAAAAAAAGAAAAAGGAGAGTTAGTTAGAAAATTAGATGTAAGTACCCAAATAAATAATTCTATTGACTACGAATTTGAAGAAAAAGATTTCAGATTAAGTATGTTAGAAGATCAAATGGCAAGTGAAAAGCTTAGTGAAGGTATTACTGGATTCAGTAAGGCTATAGAAGAATTGGAAGAGTTGCTACTAAAGAGATATTCAGAGATTAAAAATCATAAATTGATATCTGCTAACTAAATTTAAGTTTGAATTGAAAAAAAATTAATTCCCACTTTTTGTTAAAAGCCTTCTGATAACTCTTTTCGCAATATCTTCATAACTCATTTCTCCTGATAATATTTGAGCAATACGTTTAGGTGCGGTTTTTCTTTTGACACCTAATTGATATCCAGTTCTGGGAAATCTATAAAAAACTTGGGCTATTCTCCTCCCCCAAGCCATTGATTTCCCCCAAATGTTGTTAATTTTTTTTGTATAAAGATTTAAATCATCTACTTTTCCTAATAGGCACTGATCTATGTATTCTGCAGCATAAAAACTGCTAATTAAAGATGGTCTAATCCCTTCAGCTAAAAATGGATCACATAGAGATGCGGCATCTCCAACCGCTAAAACTTTGTCACCATTAATTGAGTGGAAGCCATTCCATATTCTCAGTTTCTTAATAATTGTTTTATGAGGAAAATTATCAAAACCGAAGCTTCCGATCACTTGTTTATTTATAGCCTGATTTTCTAAAAGACCATTATTTATAAAAGTACCTAAACCAATATTTAAGCTTTCTCTTAGGGGGAATGCCCATGCAAAGCCATACTTTATAAATCCAAACTCAAATCTAACTGCATCTCTAGGTATTTCACCTAACCCTTTTAATCTAAAAGAGAGTGTGTTTGCAAATTTCGGTTTTCTTGGCCCTAAATTGAAATAACTCGCCCACATGGATTGGGACCCATCTGCAATTACAAGAAATTCGGCAATGTATTTTATTTTGTTATTGCAAGTAATTTCCCATTTATCATTTTTTTTTATGATTTTTTCTATCAATAATGGTCTCATAATCTGAGCTCCATTACTCAAGGATTCATTAAGTAATAATTGATCAAGTTTTTCTCTTTTAACAATCCAAAATGGGGATTCACCAGTCAGATCAGCAGTTACATTATCGGCAGCCTTCCATCTGAATTCAACATTCTTAATTTTTGATTCTATGCAATCTTCAATATTTAAAGGAAGAAATCTTTGCATTGAAGATGCCATCCCCCCTGCACATGGTTTGTAATCTTGGAATTTTTCTTTTTCAATAATTAGAACTGAATATCCTTTCTTTGATAGGTTAAGAGCGGTGGAAGATCCTGATAAACCTCCACCAATTATTACAACGTCAAATCCTATCAAACTTTTAGAATTTCCTTCTCTTTTTCAGATAATTTAGTTTCTATTAAAGCAATAAATTTATCAGTAATTTTCTGAATTTCAGATTGATTATCTCTCGATTGGTCAATAGAAATAAGGCCATCTTTTTCATCTTTTTTTTCTTTATCAACAGCATCTCTTCTGATATTTCTCAAAGCTACTTTTCCTTCCTCTGCATATTTAGAGGCTAATTTACAAAATTCTTTTCTTCTTTCTTCTGTTAAAGGAGGAACATTTATTCTTATTACTTTCCCATCATTATTTGGAGTAATACCTAAATCACTCATAGAAATAGATTTCTCTATCGCTTGTAAACATGAAATATCGAAAGGTTGTATTGAAATTGTTTGCGAATCAACAGTGCTTATAGTGGCAAGAGATTTAATGGGTGTTTCTGCTCCATAGTACTCAACACTTACTCTGTCTAACAAGGAAGCATTAGCTCTGCCTGTCCTTATTGTATTAAAGTTTCTTTGTGTGGCTTCAATACTTTTATTCATATTTTCTTGAATTTCTTTTTCTTTCATAATTAAAAAATTTAATGATCTTTAACTAATTAAAGAGCCTATTGGCTCACCAGCAACAGCTTTGGAGATATTTCCTTTTTTGAATATATCAAAAACCATAATTGGGATATTATTATCCTTGCAAAGTGCAATTGCAGTACTGTCCATTACTGCAATTTCATCACTAAGAACTTGTTGATAATTGAGAGCGGAATATTTTTTTGCATCTTTAAATTGATTAGGATCACGATCGTATACTCCATCAACTTTAGTAGCCTTCATAACAACTTCAGCGTTTATCTCTGCTGCCCTCAAAGCTGCCGTAGTGTCAGTTGTAAAAAATGGATTTCCGCATCCACCTCCGAAAACTACAACTCTACCTTTTTCTAGGTGCCTCATGGCTCTTCTTCTGATGTAGGGTTCGGCAATTTCCTGCATTTCGATTGCTGTTTGTACTCTGGTTGCGACTCCTACTCTCTCAAGGCCATCTTGAAGTGAAATCGCGTTCATTACTGTTGCTAGCATCCCTACATAATCAGCAGTCGCGCGATCCATTCCGTCTGCAGATCCTTTAAGCCCCCTAAAAATGTTTCCACCGCCAACAACTATTGCAAGTTGTACATTATTTTCAACTACTTTTGAAACATCCTCTGCAATTGACTGAACTATAGCAGGATCAATACCATAAGGTTTTTCACCCATTAGTGCTTCACCACTAAGTTTTAAGAGAACTCTTTTGTAAGTCATTCAATAATTGTACTTTTAAGACCTTAGCAAGTAAATGTGCCAAATTTATTTTTTGTTCTGATATTGCTTGCGTCTTTAAACATTTCTAAACCTGCCTGAATAAAATTCAAATAAAAATTTACTTCAACTAAAATTCAACACACTTTTGTGCTTTTATTCCTTGCTCTTTAAAAGGATGTCTTATTAGTTTCATTTCTGTAACTAGATCAGCGTAATTGATTATTAAATCAGATGCTTCCCTTCCAGTTAAAACAATATGATTTTTTCTATTATTTAAGCTTTTTAAAAAAGTGATTATTTCTTCGGGTGCAAGATAACCAAGTTTTGTTGCAATATTAATTTCATCAAGAATAATAAGTTTATAAGATTCGTTTTGGATGTATTTTTTGGCTAGCTGCCATGCATCTTGAACTAATTGTTCATCTCTTATTCTGTCTTGTGTTTCCCAAGTAAACCCTTCTCCTAATGAATGCCAAGATATGTTTGAAGACAAATTTTTAAGTGCTTTTTCCTCTCCAGTGGTCCATCCTCCTTTTATAAATTGAATGATTGCTACTTTATAACCATGCCCTATCGTTCTTAAAGCCATACCTAGAGCAGCAG
>QCRA01000010.1 GCA_003212035.1 Prochlorococcus sp. AG-459-D04 | reverse complement strand
AATGTTAGAAATCAGAGCCGGTGCTGGAGGTAACGAGGCTTGTATCTGGGCGGGTGATTTAGCAAGAATGTATGAAAGATACGGACAAAAAATTGGATGGTCTGTAAAACCTGTTAGTGCTTCCGAGTCAGATATGGGTGGATTTAAGGAGTTAGTTATCTCCGTTAAGGGAGATTCTGTATATAGTCAACTTAAATTTGAGGCTGGTGTACATAGAGTCCAAAGAGTGCCAGCTACTGAATCTCAAGGTAGAGTTCACACCTCTACTGCTACAGTTGCCGTTATGCCTGAGGCTGATCCTGTTGAGGTTAAAATTGATCCAACAGATCTAGAGGTTGGAACAGCAAGATCAGGTGGTGCAGGGGGACAAAATGTTAATAAGGTAGAGACAGCTATTGATCTTCTCCACAAGCCTACAGGAATAAGAGTTTTTTGTACTCAAGAGAGATCACAATTACAAAATCGCGAACGAGCAATGGAAATTTTAAGAGCTAAATTGTATGAAATTCAATTAAAAGAAGCCAATGCAAAAGAGAGATCACAAAGGCTTTCCCAGGTTGGAACAGGCGATAGAAGTGAAAAAATTAGAACTTATAATTTTAAAGATAATAGGACCACTGATCATAGATTAGGTTCTAATTTTTCTCTTGAGCCAATTCTTGCTGGTCAATTAGAAGAAGTGATTAATGCATGCATAGCGCAAGAACAAAAAAGATTGATGGAAGATTTTAATAAAGAAGTAAATTAAGATTTTTTATTAGATTGCAACCCCTATTACGTATTTACTCCATTCTTTATGCTTGCCAGAGTCAATTTGTCTTGTGGCTTCAAAATTTAGGTTACTTAATGGACGATAAGGCCGACGTTTTAAAGGCATATTCGCCTCTTCGGGAGTTCGATTCCCTTTTTGTACATTACATCTGAGACATGCTGTAGTAACATTTTCCCAGTTATCTGTTCCACCTCTGCTTCTAGGTAAAACATGATCTATTGATAGGTCACTACCCCTATAATTACAGTATTGGCAAGAATTATTATCTCTCAGAAGAATATTTTTTCTTGTTAGAGAAACCTCTCTAAAAGGAACTTTGACGTAATAACGAAGTCTTATAACGGTCGGCAACTTTTTCCCGCTATGAATTGAATATGTTTGATCTTCCTCTAAGCTTTCTGCTTTACCTTTAATCATCAAAATTACTGCTCTTCGCCAGGAAGTGATGTTTAAAGGTTCATAAGATGCATTTAAAACTAGAGTCTGGCCCATGCCAAAATACAATTTACATGTCATGCTAACTGTATATTTCAATAAGCGCATATATTTGTGCAAAGTTAATGCAAAATAGTCAAACAAATCAGGTATTTAATTTTGACAAATTTCCAAATTTTGAAAAAGATATAGATCTAAAACAAAGAGCATGGATTGAAGTTAAAGGTAAAGCAATAGAAACAAACGTTAGACAGTTAAGATCAAAATTAAGTAAAAATTGCCAATTTATGGCAGTTGTTAAAGCTGATGGATATGGACATGATGCAAAAGTAGTATCTGAATATGCTATTAAAGGCGGAGCTTCCGAATTAGGCGTTGCAACTTTAAAAGAAGGAATTAAGCTACGTTCTTTTGGAGTTAAAAAACCAATTCTTATTCTCGGAAATCTTTATACAAAAAGAGATTTAATAATATCCTTTAAAAATGATCTTATGCCAACTATAAGTAGTATAAGAGAGTGTTTAATTTGCAATAATATCGGGAAGCACTTTGGGTTGAAATTTTCTTTACATCTTAAAGTTGATACTGGAATGTCAAGATTAGGATTTGAATCTAATAAATTTGTTCAGCAATTGGAAAAAATAAAATCTTTTGAGAACATTTCAATAGAAGGAATATATAGTCATTTATCGTCTGCAGATGAAGATAACGCATTAGATTCTCAAAGTATTACACAATTGCAAAGACTTAAGTTTAATGAATTATTAAAGCAAATTAATCTTGATAGAAATAATGAAATTAAGATTCATTTGGCTAATTCAGCGGGAATGCTTCTTAGCAAAGATTTTCATTTTGACATGGTACGTGTTGGGCTTTCTATGTATGGATACAGTCCTCTAGCCAAAATAGATAAAAATTTATCACTTAAACCAGCTTTATCTTTGAAGGTCAAAGTAGCTTTTATAAGAATTATAGATAAAGGGGTAAGTGTGAGTTATGGAGGCAAATTTGTAAGTCATAGAAAAACGAAGTTAGCTATATTAAGTATTGGTTATGCAGATGGTGTACCAAGGAATCTTTCAGGGAAGATTAACGTTTTTCATAACAATAGATTTTATCCTCAAGTTGGATCTATAACTATGGACCAAATGATGGTAGACATAACAGATTCTAATGAAATTAAAGTTGGTAGTACCATGGTATTACTAGGATCTGAGGGAGATAAAACAATTTCTCCTCTTGAATGGGCAAGAAAATCTAATACTATCCCTTGGGAAATTCTATGTTCTTTTAAAAATAGATTATCGAAAGTACGAGTAGATTAGACATTTCGATTAAATAAAAAATTTTGAATGTTTGCATAAAAATTGATAATGTATAAGAACTGGAGAGGTGGCTGAGTGGTTGAAAGCGGCTCCCTGCTAAGGAGTTACAGGAGGTAACTTTTGTCGAGGGTTCGAATCCCTCCCTCTCCGTGATTTATTTAGAAAATTTTTAATTAATATTTGTTTTAAAATAAGTCAAGATTAATATCTTTAAGGTCATAAATAGAATTTAAAATCAAGTCAGCGCCAGCATCTCTAAGATTTGTTTCGTAAGAATTACGTTCTTTTAATCGAGAATTTAAATGTAAATGAGGTGGAGCTATTCCGATACTTATGAATTTCTGAGATGGTATTTCCTTTCTAGCGTTTATAACTGTATTTATATCTGCAATAGTATCGCCTACATATGCAATGGGAATATTTGATTCGCCAAGTTCATCTCCAATAAGCTTTTTTGATAAGTTAATAAAACCTTTAGGATCAGGCTTTTCAGGGGCATCTCCCATAGATATTAATGGTGGTGATTTTAGTCCAAGTCTTTTTTCTAAAACAAATTTTGCTGAAGCAGACTCTGCTCCACTAACAAAACCCCAGATTATTCCATTTCCTTGAATTAAATCAAAAAACTTTTTATCAACTAATAACTCCTCATTTGTAATGTAACCAGACCAATATTTACTATCTTTATTTGGATCTCCACCAAAGTAAAATTCTTCAAAGCATTTTACTATTTCCTCTCTTGGAGGAATTTTAAGGTTTAAGTTCTCTTTTTTTATATATCTTTTTATAAGTTCTAAACTTAAATCCCAGTCATTATTCCAGATCCCTTCATTTTTTGCATTATCAATATCTATATAACTTGGCTCCCATCCGGAAAATTTGTAAACTGTTTTTTTTAATGAAAGTCTATAACTATTTTCAACGCTGCGGATTACCCCATCAATGTCAAACAAAATTAAACCAATATTTTTCAATTAATTTTCTTACATAATTATTATAAAAGATTAGTATTCTTATAAAAAAAAAGCAAAAAAAAAAATTCTATTTATAAAATTATGGATTATCTAAACTTAATTTTGTAAATATCCTCTGGGCGTGAGAAAAATTTCGTCAAATAAAGTTGTTTGAGAATTGCCAATAATAATTATTGATAACATGTCAATCTCTTTAAAAGGAATGGTGCTTAAAGTAAAAAATTTTTTGGTTTGATTTTCTCTCCCTACTTGTCTAGCTATTAAAACTGGAGTATCACTGTTCCTAGATTGTAAACATTTATCTATTACACTTTTTAGCTGCCAATTTCTTTCTATGGATTGAGGATTAAATAAAGCTATTACAAAGTCACCCACAAGAGCTCCTTCAATTCTTTTCTCTATTAAAGACCATGGAGTTAATTTATCGCTTAAGCTTACTGAACAAAAGTCATTCATTAGTGGTGCTCCACTAATTGCAGCCGCTAATTGAACACTACTTATACCTGGATGTACTTCAAAGTAAGGTCTATATTCTTTTTTGATTTTTTGAAGTAATTCTAAAAGTAAACCTGCCATGCCATAAAATCCAGATTCACCTGAAGAAATTAAAGCCACTTTTATTCCTTCCTCAGCTAGTTTAATTGCTTTACTGCATCTCTCTTCTTCTTTTGTAAGTTTACTTTCAATTAAAACTTGGTCACTTCTTTTTAAGGACTTTATTAAATCTAAATACATTATGTATCCGATCCAAACTGTACATCTTGAAAGTGCTTTTTTTGCATTACTGGTTAGGAAGGAGATATCACCAGGACCACTTCCAATAATATGTATTTCGCCACGGGTTGGATTATATTGATTTTTTGATTCTGCTACAGCGAAAGTAACTGCCCCAGATTGATTTTTAAAAATTCTTTTTTCTTCTAATAATTTTGATTCTTCTCCTGCTGCGAGTAAGCAAGAGGCTTCCGCTACAGAAGGGGTTCCAATTTCTTTTTCTACAACACTTGAGGGATTTGGAACAATTATTTTTGAAAGATCTTCTTTACTAAAAAACTTTACAGGCAAGTTTTTTTCTTTAGCAAGTTCTAAAATTCCCTTCTCATCTTTTTTAATATCAACCGTTGCAAGTCCCGCAATTGAATACTGGGATAAATTTCTCGATTCCAATAAATTATATAAAGAATTTGCTATTAATTCTTTGCTTGTATTTCTTTCACATCCAAGGCCAATCCATAATACTGGCGGGTGCCAAGTTGTTTCATGATTTTTGAATATACTCACATGAAATGTTGAATCTGGTTTTTCAATTTCTTTTTCATTGATTTGATTAATAATCTCTCCTGATTCTGAATTTTTCCACAAACTATTACCAGATAGTTGTTTGCAAAATATTTCTTTGTTCTGAGCTTGTTTAATTACTAGTTTTGACCAATCCTTTATGTTGCCAGATCTTTCCCAACCCCATTGATTCCCAAATGCATCAAGATTTAAGAAGCTTTGATCATTGGAATTATTAGTTTCTATTATTTCGCCACCAAGTAAATTAGCAATTTGAAATGCAATATTTCGTGTATTTGACTGATGTAAGCCAATCAAAGGAACTATCTTGGAACATTTGTTATCTATAACTATTACTCCTGGATCTTGATCTTTAGAGGTTAAAAATGAATTTATTATGCGTATTGATGCAGCAATTGAGCCTATAAAAATTATTAAATCTATCTCCGGCCATTTTTTTAGTAAGATTTCCCTAGGTTTTTGTACTTGAATAAGTTCATATTCCTTTTCATTCTCTTTTGAAGAACCTGCAATATATATGTCTTTGACAAATTCGGTTTTTTTAAGCCTTTTTAAAATTTCTTTTGAATTATTAGATAGACCTATCGCAATGCCTTTCAAATTAGAAACTATTGATAGTAACTTTGAAATTATATCCTGTCGCTTGATTTAAAAAATTTTTTTTGAAATATAAAAAAAAATTTAAGAAATTTATTAAAAATTTGAGTAAAAATACCCATAATTTAGTCATAGACTAGAATTTAACAAAATATTCATATAGTAACAATCATTAGAACATTTGTTACGTTAATGCATAACGAAAGAATCTTTGCCTTATTATTTTTGAAACGAATATCTAAAGTTTCGAGGGATTCGTTTTCTTGAACATTATCATTAAATATAGGTTCAAGATCCGATCAATCGGCTTTAATGTCAATTATTTTCGAGGTGCTAGATGACCATCAGCCCACCAGAAAGTGGAGAAAAAAACAAAAAAGTTTTGGAGGATCCTGTTAAGGCCGATCCAAGACCTATTGATTTTGCCAAGTTAGATAAGCCAGGTTTCTGGTCAAGTAAATTATCTAAAGGTCCAAAAACTACAACTTGGATCTGGAATTTGCATGCTGATGCACATGATTTCGATGTGCATACAGGCGATGCTGAAGAAGCGACAAGAAAAATCTTTTCAGCTCATTTTGGACATCTTGCAGTCATCTTTATATGGATGAGTGCTGCATTTTTCCATGGAGCAAGATTTTCTAATTATTCAGGTTGGTTAGCTGACCCAACTCATGTCAAACCCGGAGCTCAGCAAGTATGGGCAATCGTAGGTCAAGAAATGCTTAATGCTGATCTTGGTGCTAACTACAACGGTATTCAAATTAGTTCAGGAATATTCCACATGTGGCGAGCATGGGGAATCACTAATGAAAGTGAACTGATGGCTTTAGCTATAGGTGCTGTAGTAATGGCTGCGCTTATGCTCCATGCTGGAATTTTTCATTATCACAAAGCAGCTCCAAAAATGGAGTGGTTCCAAGATATTGAGTCTATGCTTAACCACCATATAGCTGGTTTAGTAGGACTAGGATCTTTAGCATGGGCTGGCCATTGTATTCATATCGGAGCTCCTACTGCAGCTCTCTTAGATGCAATTGATGCAGGCTCTCCTTTAGTTATTAATGGCAAAGAAATAGCAACTATTGCTGATATGCCTATGCCACATCAACTCTGCGATCCACAAATTATTGGTCAGATATTTCCTGGATTAGCGAGTGGTACAGGCAATTTCTTTAGTTTAAATTGGTTTGCTTTCTCAGACTTTCTTACTTTCAAAGGTGGACTTAACCCTGTTACAGGAAGCTTATGGATGACAGACGTTTCACATCATCATTTAGCTTTTGGTGTAATAGCAATAATCGGTGGTCATATGTACAGAACCAATTACGGTATTGGTCATAGTATGAAAGAAATATTAGATTCACAACAAGGAGACCCAATATTATTCCCTGCTCCTAAAGGACATCAAGGTCTTTTTGAGTTTATGGCAGAAAGTAGACATGCTCAGCTAGCAGTAAACCTAGCGATGCTTGGATCAATAAGCATACTTGTATCTCATCACATGTATGCGATGCCTCCATATCCATATATAGCTACTGATTACATGACAGTTCTTGGATTATTTACCCATCACATGTGGATAGGTGGATTATTCATAGTAGGGGCAGGCGCGCATGCTGGAATTGCAATGGTTAGAGATTATGATCCAGCAAAACATATTGATAACGTATTAGACAGAATCCTTAAAGCAAGAGACGCCTTAATCAGTCACCTGAACTGGGTATGTATGTGGTTAGGATTCCATAGTTTCGGACTATATATTCACAACGATACTATGAGAGCTTTGGGTAGACCCCAAGATATGTTTAGTGATTCTGCAATCCAACTTCAACCAATATTTGCTCAATGGGTTCAAAGCATTCAAGCTTCAGCTGTTGGTACTTCTATATTGGCTGGTACGGCAGAAGCTTTACCTCATAAAGCTATAAGTGAAGTATTTAATGGAAGTTTAGTTGAAGTAGGTGGAAAGGTTGCTATCGCTCCAATCCCCTTAGGAACTGCTGATTTAATGATTCATCATATCCATGCATTCCAAATACACGTAACAGTTTTAATTCTTCTTAAAGGTGTTCTTTATGCAAGAAGCTCAAGATTGATACCTGATAAAGCATCATTAGGATTTAGATTTCCATGTGATGGTCCTGGTAGAGGAGGTACATGTCAAGTTTCTTCTTGGGATCATGTTTTCTTAGCACTCTTCTGGATGTATAACTGCTTATCAATTGTTATTTTCCACTTTTCTTGGAAAATGCAAAGTGATGTTTGGGGACTAACTGGAGGTAACTTCGCTCAAAGTGCCATTACTATTAATGGTTGGCTTAGAGACTTTTTATGGGCGCAAGCTTCTCAGGTTTTGACCAGTTATGGTTCAGCTATAAGTATGTATGGTTTGATGTTCTTAGGAGCACACTTTATCTGGGCATTTAGCTTAATGTTCTTATTCAGCGGAAGAGGTTACTGGCAAGAGCTGTTTGAGTCAATTGTTTGGGCTCATAACAAACTTAAAGTTGCTCCAACAATTCAACCAAGAGCACTATCAATTACTCAAGGTCGTGCTGTTGGCGTTACTCACTTCTTAGTAGGCGGTATCGCAACTACTTGGGCCTTCTTCCACGCTCGCCTTTTCGGCCTGGGCTAATTACCTGAACTTCACCTTTTTAATTCAATGGCAACAAAATTTCCATCATTTAACCAGGGTCTAGCTCAGGACCCTACAACCCGACGAATATGGTACGGAATAGCTACTGCTCACGACTTTGAAAGTCATGACGGCATGACCGAAGAAAAGCTTTATCAGAAGCTTTTCTCTACACATTTCGGTCATCTAGCAATAATCGCCCTCTGGGTGGCTGGTAACTTATTTCATATTGCTTGGCAAGGTAACTTCGAGCAATTTGTACTTGATCCAACCCACGTTCGTCCTATTGCTCATGCTATTTGGGATCCTCATTTCGGATCTGGTATCACAGAAGCGATGACACAAGCTGGAGCTAGTGGTCCAGTAAACATAGCTTATTCAGGTCTCTATCATTGGTGGTACACAATTGGAATGAGAACTAATGAGCAACTCTTCCAAGCTTCAATATTCATGAGTATTTTGGCTTGTTGGACTCTATTTGCAGGTTGGTTACATTTACAGCCAAAATTCAGACCTTCTTTAGCTTGGTTTAAAAATGCAGAGTCAAGATTAAATCATCATTTAGCAGTCTTATTTGGTTTTAGTAGTATTGCTTGGACAGGTCATTTAGTTCATGTTGCTATACCTGAATCAAGAGGACAGCATGTAGGTTGGGATAATTGGTTAACAGTCCTTCCACACCCTGCAGGATTAGCTCCTTTCTTTACTTTAAACTGGGGAGCATATGCTCAAAATCCTGATTCTCTAGACCAAGTATTTGGAACAGCTGAGGGAGCTGGAACAGCAATCTTTACTTTCTTAGGTGGTCTACATCCTCAAAGTGAAGCATTATGGCTTACTGATATTGCGCATCATCATATTGCGATTGGAACAGTTTTTGTAATTGCTGGTCATATGTATAGAAATACTTTTGGTATTGGTCATAGCCTCAAAGAAATTACAGAAGCTCATAATACAAGACACCCTAATGATCCTCATAAAGGTAGTTTCGGAATTAATCATGATGGAATTTACGAAACTGTAAATAATTCACTACATTTCCAACTTGGACTAGCATTAGCATCACTTGGTGTAGCAACTTCTCTTGTAGCGCAACATATGGGAGCACTTCCTTCTTACGCTTTTATTGCCAGGGACTACACTACACAATCTGCTTTATATAGTCATCATCAGTACATAGCAATGTTCTTGATGGTTGGTGCATTTGCACACGGAGCTATTTTCTTTGTAAGAGATTATGATCCTGTATTAAATAAAGATAATGTATTAGCAAGAGTTCTTGGAACAAAGGAAGCTTTGATAAGTCACCTTAGTTGGGTAACTATGTTGCTAGGATTCCACACTCTTGGAATTTATGTTCATAACGACGTTGTTGTAGCTTTTGGTAACCCTGAAAAGCAAATTCTAATTGAGCCAGTATTTGCTCAATTCGTTCAAGCCGCTCAAGGTAAGATGATGTACGGCTTTAACGCTTTATTATCTGATCCTACAAGTTCAGCAAGTCTCGCTGCTAATTCATTACCAGGTAATCATTACTGGATGGATCTTATTAATAGACAAGATGCATTAAGTGCTTTCTTACCTATTGGTCCTGCAGATTTCTTAGTCCACCATGCTATCGCTTTAGGTCTTCATACAACTGCTTTAATCCTTATTAAAGGTGCACTAGATGCTAGAGGAACTAAATTAATTCCTGATAAGAAAGATTTAGGATATGCATTCCCTTGCGATGGTCCCGGACGTGGAGGTACTTGTGATAGTTCATCTTGGGACGCCATGTACTTAGCTATGTTCTGGGCATTAAATTTAATAGCATGGGTAACTTTCTACTGGCATTGGAAACACCTAGCAATATGGCAGGGTAATGTTGCGCAATTTAATGAATCAGGAACTTATCTAATGGGTTGGTTCAGAGATTATCTCTGGTTAAATTCTGCTCAACTTATTAACGGATATAATCCATTCGGAGTTAACTCTTTATCTCCTTGGGCCTGGATGTTCCTATTCGGTCACTTAGTTTGGGCTACTGGTTTTATGTTCTTAATATCATGGCGTGGTTACTGGCAAGAATTAATTGAAACATTAGTTTGGGCACATCAGCGTACTCCAATAGCTAACCTTGTTGGCTGGAGAGATAAGCCAGTTGCACTTTCAATTGTTCAAGCTAGATTAGTTGGACTTGCACATTTCACGATTGGAAACATACTTACATTTGGTGCATTTGTTATCGCATCAACTTCAGGTACGTTTGGTTAAATTTTCCATAGATAATTTAAATCACCACGTTTGTGGTGATTTTTTTTGTTTAATTTTAGTGTTCTAAATTAAGTTAAAATTATATAATTATTATTAAATATAAATGTCAGATATTAAACAATTAATTTCTATTATCGTCCCTGTTTTCAATGAAAGTGAGAGTATTGGTTTTTTATTGGATGAAGTTATAAATGTAATGTCATTACATAAATTTAATTTTGAATTGATTGTTGTAAATGATGGTTCTGAAGACAATACTCAACAAGTATTAAAACAATTAACTCTCAAAATTAAAGAATTGACAGTGATTTCCCTTCGCAAAAATTATGGGCAAACTGCAGCAATGTCAGCTGGCTTTGATAACTCTAAAGGCGATATTGTTGTTACTTTAGATGGTGATTTACAGAATGATCCAAATGATATTCCGATATTAATTTCAGAAATTAATAATGGCTACGATTTGATTTGTGGATGGAGGTTTGATAGAAAAGATAAATTAATTAATAGAAAGATACCATCAAAAATAGCGAACAAATTAATAGCTCGTGTAACAGGTTTGAAGTTGCATGACTATGGATGTTCATTAAAAGCTTTTAAGAAAGAAATAATTGATGATATTAAATTGTATGGAGAACTTCACAGGTTTTTGCCCGTCTTAGCAAATATTGAAGGTGCAAGAATCAAAGAAATTAAAGTCAATCATAGAAGCAGGCAATATGGATCTAGCAAATACGGAATAGATAGAACTTTTAGAGTTTTAATGGATTTACTAACTGTTTGGTTTATGACTAAATTTTTAACAAGACCGATGTATGGATTTGGTTTTGTTGGAATCATAAGTATTTTGATTAGCCTTTCAATGAGTTCCTATTTGATAGTTTTAAAAATAATGGGTGAGGATATTGGAAATCGTCCGTTATTAATGTTTGCATTAATATTAGGAATTACTGGGGTTCAATTATTTAGCTTTGGATTATTGAGCGAACTTTTAATTAGAACATATCATGAAAGTCAAAGTCGTCCAATTTACAGAATTAGGTCAACAAGTAGTGCCAATAAAAATTAAATTTTTACTTGAATTTTCTTATCATTAAAGCTGAAAGTTTAACCACTTCAGGAGACATATCTCTTAAGCCTTGTCGTAAAATTGATAATGTTGATTTATCAGACAATTCTTCCGCAATTTTTAATGCTTTTAATTTGTCTTCTGTATTTCCCTGAAAAAGACTCAACATTTTATTTCTTTGAGAATTTTTATAAAATAATGAGTACTTTTTTGCTTCTTGATTGTATAAAAAACTTTTTTTATTAGATAGAAATTTATTATTGTTTTTTCTATTTTTTTTTAAATTTATCAGAATGTAATTTGGCTTGATTTATTAACTTTCTAAAGCTTCTTTTTTTAAAAACTAGAAGAAATATTCCTATAAAAATAATAAGTAAAATTACGTAAAAATTTAACATGTAAAAAGTTAATAATTTTTATATCATCCAGTAATAAAATTAACACTATTTGGCAGATAAATACTAAAGTGTTTAAAGATGTTTAAAGAACTATGCCATCTGATTTACCAAGTCTTTTACCCTCAATTTTTGTTCCATTAATTGGTATAGCAATGCCTGCTGTTTTTATCGTATTGATCGGAAGATTAATTACAGCAACTGAATAAATTATCAAACACTAAACTATTAAAAAAATGAGCGACTTTCAAAAATCATTCTCAGAATCAACAAGTTCTATTAAGTTTGATGAGAAATACATTGATACTTCTGTACAACCAAATGATATTGGCGTAGCAGAACAATGGGCAGTAAAAACAGTTGCTGATCCTTTTGTTGGTAATTTAGCTACTCCAGTTAATAGTGGTTATTTTACAAAAGCTTTCATAAATAATTTACCCTTTTACAGAGAAGGTATTTCCCCTAATTTTAGAGGTTTAGAAACTGGAGCAGCTTTTGGATATCTTCTATACGGACCTTTTACTATGACTGGCCCTTTAAGAAATTCTGAATTTGCTTTAACAGCTGGACTTCTCGCTACTATTGGAGCTGTTCATATTCTGACAGCACTTTTTGTTCTATACAATGCCCCTGGTAAAGCACCTAATGTTCAACCTCCAGATGCGACTGTTAATAATCCGCCAAAGGACTTATTTACAAGAGCTGGTTGGGCTGATTTTACAAGTGGATTTTGGTTAGGAGGCTGTGGGGGAGCTGTTTTTGCTTGGTTACTTGTTGGGACATTACACCTAGATACCATAATGCCCATCATTAAAAATATTTGGACTGCTGGTTAATTCCTAAATAAAAGAATAAGTAATATTTAAATTTAATTTCAAATTAAAAGGCAAGCTCTATTAATTAACGTATAGTTCTGTCCCATCTATAATTTCTAACAACTCTTCCTGCCGAAATAAGTTTGGATTTATAATGTAAAGAGATTTCATCATTAGATTTTTTTAGGGTATCTAGTCCTAGTCCATTTCTGCCAAAATCCCTTCCAGAGCTATGGTAATACAACCCATCTCCTTTGTAGATTCCAATATGATCACATTTTCCTTCATTTCCAAAAAATAAAAGATCTCCTGGTAGTAGAGCTGCATAAGACTCTTTGAAATAAAAAAGGTGTTTACAAAAACTTTTTATTTGATAAGAGTCTCGTGGTATATGAATATCATGTTTTAAAAAAGCAGTCTGAATTAACCCAGAACAATCAAAATTGGGTCCTAATGTGCCTCCCCAAAGGTATTCATTAGTTAGCTCAGCTTGATCCTTAATCCATTTTAAAATTGAGTTAACTTTATTTTTTATAAAGAAGTCATCTTTTTTTGAATTCTCAGTTTTACCTAATTCGCATTTTTCAATAATTAATCCATTTAAATTAATCCAACAGACGTAACCATCTTCATATAGTTGAACTAGAATTCTTGATAATTTATGGTCATTTTGATAAATATTTGGATAAAGTAACCTAAAAATTCTATTTTTAAATATTTCAGTTACTAATTTATCTTCTGTCTCATTTTGATATCCAGAAATACTAACTTTTAATTTCCACCAAATAGTTTTTGAAAAATTAGTTTGTTTAAATAGTGAGATAGGATTTTTATATTTTTCCATACAATGACCTTTTACTATTTATGTAAAGAGATGGGTCTAGCCTTAAATGATATTTTAGGGAAAGCATGCTCTTATAATAAAGATTTTTCAAGAAAAGATATTGCCATAACTTGGATTAATTATAAAAGTGAAAATAAAAGTGTATTTAAAGGTTTTGGAACTGGCATTAATAATAAGAAAATGTTTTACCCTGCCAGCATAGTGAAGTTAGTTTATGGCCTTGCTGCATATTATTGGATTAAAAAAGGAAGTTTATTATTATCAGATGAACTTATTGATGCTGTAAGGAAAATGTTGTCTTTCTCAAGTAATAATGCAACAAGCTTCTTAATTGATTTACTTACTGGAACAACAAGTGGGCCATGTATTAAAGGTGAATTATGGGACAATTGGAAATATCAAAGAAGTATAATAAACGATTGGCTTCATGATTTACATTGGGAGGAATTGAGTGGTATAAATTGCTGTCAAAAGACTTGGGATGATGGACCATTTGGTCGTGAAAAAGAATTTTATGGATTTGATAATAGAAATAGAAACGCTATGAATTCTGATTCTGCTGCAAGGGTTTTGGAGGAAATTATGATTCATATTGATTATAAAAAAAATGACTTAAATTTAAGAAGTTTTTTAAAAAGAAATTTAAAAAAAGTTGTTCTTAAAAACGATCCTATTAATCAAATAGATGGTTTTTTGGGTGAAGGATTACCAGAAAGCATTAATTTTTGGAGTAAAGCAGGCTTAATGTCTGAAGTAAGACATGATTCTGCTTGGTGGACTAATAGTCAATCTCTACACACTTTATTAGTTGTTTTTTGTAATGGAGAAAAATATTCCAAAGATTCTACCTTCTTACCATTAATAGCAAAAGAAGTATATGAATATAATAAGAGATATACTTTTAAGTATTAAAGTAAATCGTCTAAGTAATTAGAATCTAATTTATCAGTATAGGCTTCATAAGGTAACATCATTACCTCTTCAGAATCTAGATCATTCAAAATCCATTCTCTATATTCTGCTAACAAACTTATTCTATCATCATTATCTAATTCATAAATACGCAATGCTGTATCTTTAAAATTTTCTTTAATTAAATTTTCAATTTCTTTTCTTATCATTTTATGTTAATTCTCCCTCCAAAATCACTCTTCTTATTGTTGACAAAGCAATTCCAGTTTGTGATCTAATAGATCGATATGAATGTCCCTCATTACGCAATCTGATTACTAAAGATTCTTTTAAGGGACTTATTTTAGGCCTTCCTCCTAGATTATTCCCGGATAATTTTCTGCGTAACAGTTGTTCTTTTTTTCTTTCGCCTAAACTATTGTCTTCTAAATTATCTAATTCATATAAAATTTCAAAAATTAAAGAATTTGCTTTAGAGGTATTATTAGCCGCAAAAAAACCAGTCAAAGTTCGCAATTTAATATCATTATTAATAAGTTTATTTATTGTCCTTAAACATTCTTTCTTATTTTTAAATGCTCGGTCAAGCTGAGTTATTATTAATTGATCTCCTTTAGATAAGCAATTTATAGCTTTATTGAGTTCTGGTTTGGTTTCTTCATCTAAACTTATAAATTCAGAGAAAACTAAACTGCAACCTTCTTCCTTTAAGATTTTTTTTTGCTCTTCTAAATATTCATATTCATTATTAGTGGCTCTAGCATAACCGATTGCTTTAGTGTTTTTAATTTTTTCTGATAGTAAAAGACGTTTTCTTTTGAATTTAAAAGTCAATGTTTTATTACCTATATTTTTTACTGTATCAATAAAAAAGAAAAAAACACTTTTTAGGACAAAAAATATAAGTAAACTAGAACTATTTGTAACTTATTATTCAATTTTAGTGTTCTACTATCTGTATTAAAAATAACGTTCTAAATACTATTTATATTTAAGTTGATGAAACAAAAATATTAAGAAATTCACAAACCATAATTAGTATTTCTTTTGTTATCAATAGACAAGTTAAGTTAATTTAGTTTTTGACTTCTATTGAATTGCCTTCATTTTTAAAATTATTAATAGTAAATTTAAATTGTTTTTAGTAAGATAAATTTAAAGTCCTGAAACAATTAATTTGACTAATAACTCTAATAGTTTAATTTCAAAACCTGATTGGTTAAGAGTAAAAGCTCCACAAGTTGAGAGAATTGGGAATACCGCAAATTTGTTACATGATTTAAATCTCAATACCGTGTGTCAAGAGGCAAGCTGTCCAAATATTGGTGAATGTTTTGCTAGCGGAACAGCCACTTTCCTCATAATGGGACCAGGCTGTACTAGGGCATGTCCATATTGCGATATTAATTTTGATAGATCTAAAAGAGAATTAGATCCAACAGAACCATATCGTCTAGCTGAAGCAGTTTATAGAATGAAACTTAAACATGTTGTAATAACATCAGTTAATAGAGACGATCTTGAAGATGGTGGTGCATCTCAATTTTTTGAATGTGTTTTCCAAGTTAGAAAAAAATCTCCTGAGACTACTATTGAGCTTTTAGTTCCTGATTTTTGTGGCAACTGGAATGCGCTTGAAAAAGTGCTTGATTCAAATCCAAACGTTTTAAACCACAATATTGAGACAGTACCTTCTCTATATAAAAAAGTAAGACCTCAAGGTAAATATGAGAGAACTCTTGAGTTACTTAAAAGAACCAGAGACTATTCTCCCAAAGTTTATACAAAGTCTGGTTTTATGCTCGGTTTAGGAGAACAAGATGAGGAAGTCTTAAGTCTTCTCAAGGATTTAAAAAGTAGTTTCGTTGATATTGTTACTATTGGCCAATATTTGTCTCCTGGCCCTAATCATTTACCTGTGCAAAGATTTGTGAGTCCTTCAGAATTTAATTATTTTAAAGTTTTCGGGGAAAAAGATTTGGACTTTATGCAAGTAGTTAGTTCTCCTTTAACTCGAAGCAGTTACCATGCTGAAGAGATTCAAAAACTTATGAAAAAGTATCCAAGATAGTAATTTTTATTTATTTGAATCTATCCATTCATTTAATTTCCATTCAACTAAATCATTTTTAATCATTGGATCATTCTTAATAATTTTTAGCGCACTTTTAAAATTATTTATCTCAAGAATGAGTAATCCCCCGTAACCTGGCCTCTTTAACTCATCTACTAAAAAACCACTTTTTATATTAATTCCCTCTTTTTTTAATTTTTTTATCCAATCAATATGTTCGTTAATTATTTTTTGTTTTAAATCATTATTAATTAAGTATTCTTTTTTTATAATTTCAGTTTTTACGAAGAAAGGCATTTACATTTTTTTTATGCCAAGAATTTCTTCTTCGCTTGGGGGAACTATTAATTTGAAAGTAGTTTTGAAATATGACCAATTATCAATTATTCTGGCAGCCTTTAAGCTTTTTGTTTTTGCTTGATATTCTCTAATAATTTCCAATAAGATATTCTCTTGCTTTGATGAAGTTATTTGATGAATGCTTACTATTTCTTTATTAACTTTATTTCTTAAATCATTATTCTCATCGATAATAAATGCTATTCCACCAGTCATGCCTGCCCCAATATTCCTTCCTGTGGAACCTAGAATAACAACTTTCCCACCAGTCATGTATTCACAACAATGATCACCAGCCCCCTCTGTTACGGCTGTAGCACCACTATTTCTTACTGCAAATCTCTCTCCCGATTTACCTAATGCAAATAATTTCCCACCTGTTGCTCCATAAAGGCAAGTATTTCCAAGGATGACTTGTTCCGAGGAGATTTCATCTATTTTTGGTGGAATTATTGTAAGTACTCCTCCGTTCATTCCTTTACAAACATAATCATTAGCTTCTCCGATTAATTGAACATTCATTCCCTTTAGTAAAAAGGCACCAAAGCTTTGTCCTGCAAATCCTTTGAAATTTAGGTTGAGTTCGCCATTGAAGCCAGTGTTGCCATGAAGTTCTGCGATTTCGCCTGATATTTTCGCACAAACACTTCTATCTGTATTTTTTATCTCAATTTCTTTGGTTAATTTTTTGTGATTTTTAATTGAATCTATAAATTCAGTATCAGACAAAAAATCGTCCTCTAAGACATAACCATTAGTATGAGCATTTTTTGAATGTTTTAACCATGATCTATCATTTGTTGAGTGTTCATTATTTACTAAAGAAGAGAGATCGATATTAGAAGTTTTTGGAAGACCGATATTTCTTGCAGAAAGAAATTCTTGATTACCTATAAGTTCTTTCATATTAGAAACACCTATACTACTCATTATCTGTCTTACTTCTTCAGCGATATACAAGAAAAAATTCACAACATTTTCAGGAATACCTTTAAATCTTTTTCTTAATTCTTCTTTTTGAGTGGCAACTCCAACAGGACACTTGTTTGTATGACAAACTCGAGCCATTATACATCCCTCAGCAATCATCGCTACAGAACCGAAACCGTATTCTTCAGCACCTAGTAAAGCTGCAATAACTACATCCCAGCCAGTTTTAAGACCTCCATCGGTTCTCAAAATTACTCTTTCACGTAAGTTATTCTCTAAGAGAGATTTATGAACCTCAGCTACACCTAGTTCCCATGGTAAACCCGCATGTTTAATAGAACTTAGGGGTGAAGCACCTGTACCTCCATCATGGCCTGAAATTTGAATTACATCTGCATTAGCTTTGCTAACTCCAGCAGCAATAGTGCCTATACCAATTTCAGAAACAAGTTTAACGCTCACTTTCGCTTTTGGATGAACTTGGTGTAAGTCATGGATAAGTTGAGCTAAATCTTCAATTGAATAAATATCATGATGCGGGGGAGGAGATATTAGAGCTACTCCAGGTTTACTGTTTCTTAGTTTTGCGATGTAAGAATCAACTTTTGGACCAGGCAATTGTCCCCCTTCTCCAGGTTTTGCGCCTTGAGCCATTTTAATTTCAAGTTGTTTACCACTTCTAAGATATTCAGGAGTAACTCCAAATCTGCCTGATGCTATTTGTTTTATAGCTGAGCATGCGGTATCTCCATTTTCTAAACCTTTAATAAATGGCAACGTCGCTGATTGAGTATTTTCATCAATATCATTTAAAACATTAAAGCGAGCTGGATCTTCTCCCCCTTCTCCACTATTACTTTTTCCACCGATTCTGTTCATCGCAACTGCTAACACTTCATGTGCTTCTCTTGATAAAGCACCTAAACTCATTCCTCCAGTACAGAACCTTTTGCAAATTGATTCAACACTTTCAACTTCTTCTAATGGAATGCTTTTTCTACTTGAATTAATTGTTAGTAAATCTCTTAGAGATGTTGTCGGTCTATTACTAATGAGTTTTTTGTAAGTTTCAAAATGATCGTATCCTGGCCCTTGTTTTACAGCTGAATGCAAAACTTTGGACATCTCAGGGTTATTGGAATGATATTCTCCATTATTTCTAAATTGTACAAATCCTAAAAATTCTAATTTCTTTATATCGATCTCTGGATAGGCTTTTGTATGTATTGAAAGTGTTTCATTAGTTAATTCTTTTAATGTTATGCCAGCGATACGACTTGTTGTGCCATCAAAAGCAATTTTTATTAAGTCAGATCCAAGGCCTACAGCTTCAAAAATTTGTGCGCCATGGTAACTAGATAAAAGTGAGATGCCTATTTTGGAGAGAATTTTTCTTAGACCGTCTTCTAGAGCTTTTTTAATATTTTCTTGTACATCAATTATGGATAATGGATTTATTTTTTTGCTATCAATGAGTTTTTGTGTTTTTGGATGTTTTAACCAGTGTCTTCCTGCTTCGAAGGTCAACCAAGGGCAAATTGCACTTGCACCATAACCAATCAAACAAGCCAAGTGATGTGTGCTCCAACATTGACCTGTTTCAACAATTAAAGAAGCTTTTAGCCTGATTTCTTTTTTTAGAAGATAATGATGAATTGCCCCAACAGCAAGTAAAGGAGGAATAAAAGTCTTTTTAGGATTAATTCCCTTATCAGAAATAATAATTAAAGAGCAACCTTCTTTTATAGAGAGCTCACTCTGTTTACAAATTGCTTTTAATTGCTTATCTAAGCCTTGAACACCTTTCTCAATATCAAATAAACATGAAATTGTTTGAGATTTAATTCTGGAATTTTTAATGGAATTGAGTTCTTCCTCATTGAGAATCGGACTTTTTAAATGTATAAAAGGTTTAGGATCTTTAATCTCAAATGGTGTACATCTCTCTCCAAGATGCATCTCTAAACTCATTACTAGTTTTTCTCTAAGAGGGTCAATAGGAGGATTTGTAACTTGCGCAAATCTTTGCTTGAAATAGTCATATAAAATGTGTGGCTTTGATGAAAGCACTGCTAATGGGATATCGTCGCCCATGCAATAGGTAGGCTCTTTAGCTAATGAAGCCATTGAATCCAAGATAAGATCATTATCTTCTGATGAAAAACCATATGCAGTTTGTTGTTGTAATAACTCAAGATCTTTTAGTTTGCAGTCTTTAAACCATTCACTATTGCCTATTTTTATAGTTCTATTACTTAGGAATTTTTTATAATCATGCCTTTGAGCCGCTTCAGATTTTACCTCCCAATTTCTGAGGATTCTATTTTGATGCAAATCAACAGCCAACATTTGTCCCGGTCCTAATCGACCTTTTTCTATTACTCTTTCCTCTTCAAGATCTACTACTCCTGTTTCGGAACCCATTATTACAAAACCATCATTTGTTATTGAATATCTTGCTGGTCTTAGACCATTTCTATCAAGCGTTGCTCCAACAAAATTTCCATCTGCAAATACTAGTAGAGCTGGACCATCCCAAGCTTCTTGTAGACTCGCAGAATACTCATAAAATGATTTAATATCCCCTCTTTGTTCTAGTTCTGGTTGATCTCTAAATGCTTCAGGAACAAGTTTTAATAATGAATCAGTTATTGGCTGGCCTGAACGAATATTAATTTCAAGGGTTGCATCAAGATTTGATGAATCACTTTTATTTACATCAACAATAGGCTTTATTTCATCAGATAACTCTCCCCAAAAATCATCTATATGTGTTTCTGAAGCTTTAGCCCAGTTGATATTACCTAAGAGAGTATTAATTTCTCCGTTATGACCTAAGAATCTCATGGGTTGAGCTAGTGGCCATTTTGGAAGCGTGTTAGTACTAAACCTCCTGTGGTAAACGGAAAATGAGACTTTAAAACTCTCTTCTTTTAAGTCTTCATAAAACTCAGATAATATTTCAGAACGAACCATACCTTTGTATACAACTGTTTTAGAACTTAGTGAGGCAAAATAAAATTCACAATCCCCAACATGGTTTTTAAAACTTTCTCTTACTTTTTTCTCAATTCTTTTCCTTAACTGAAATAAAATCTTCTCAATATCATTGTTATCTTTTTTATCTATGAATAAAATCCACTGATTGATAAATGGAGCATTTGCTTTTGCCAAAGAACCTAAGATTTCATTATTTACAGGTACTGTTCTCCAAGATGTTTTGTTAATTCTTAATTTTTTTGCTTCTTCCTCACATATTGATTTACATTCTTCAATTTTTTCTTTTTTATTTGGCATGAAAATCATGCCTAAACCTCTATTCGATTCTTTTGTATTTTTTAGATTCATCTTCTCTTCAAGGTACTCCCATGGAATTGAACATAAAATGCCTGCTCCATCTCCTGAGTCACTATCCCCTCCACAACCTCCTCTATGCTCCATGCAGTTAAGCCCTTTCAAGGATTGTTTGAGGATCCAGTTGCTTTGTACTCCTTTTATATTTGCTATAAAACCAACTCCACACGCATCTCTCTCACCAATTATTCCATTTGGGGAATAACTATCTTGATATGGCCCAACGATTCTTTTGATACTCTCTCCCATAGATTATTTAATTAAATTTAGTTATTTATGTATTTCTATTATAAAAATAAATATGAAAATAAATCTAAAAATAATGAATATTTACCAAAGAATTTTAATTTCACAAATTTTTTAAAAAATATCATTAAAAACTTTTAGTTGGTGCTCGTAAAAGGTTATGATGATGGAATGTTTATTTTTTTTAAAATATAATAGATGCCTACTATTTCACAATTAATAGGTTCAGAAAGAAAACGTCTGACTAGGAAAACAAAATCTCCTGCATTAAAAGCTTGCCCTGAAAGAAGAGGGGTATGTACGAGAGTTTATACATCAACACCTAAAAAACCTAATTCAGCTTTAAGAAAAGTCGCAAGGGTGAGATTAACTTCTGGTTTCGAAGTAACAGCTTATATCCCGGGAATTGGTCATAATTTGCAAGAACACTCTGTGGTGCTACTCAGGGGTGGAAGAGTTAAGGATTTGCCAGGAGTTAGATATCATATAATAAGGGGAACTTTAGATACGGCTGGAGTCAAAGATAGACGTCAATCCAGATCTAAGTATGGAGCAAAAGCTCCAAAAGCTTAATTTGTAAACATCAATTTTTTAAAAAAATGTCACGTCGTAATGCAGCAGTAAAAAGACCAGTTCTTCCAGATCCTCAATTTAATAGTCGTCTTGCTTCAATGATGATTTCTCGATTGATGAAACATGGAAAAAAATCTACAGCACAAAGAATATTGTCTGATGCTTTTTCTTTAATAAGCGAGAGAACAGGTGGAAATGCAGTGGAATTATTTGAAACAGCTGTAAAAAATGCCACTCCCCTTGTGGAGGTTCGAGCTAGAAGAGTTGGTGGTGCAACATATCAAGTACCTATGGAAGTTCGCCAAGAGAGAGGTACAGCTATGGCATTAAGATGGCTTGTTACATTCTCACGCGCAAGAAATGGCAAAAGTATGTCCCAAAAACTTGCTGGTGAGTTGATGGATGCAGCAAATGAAACCGGTAGTGCAGTTAAAAAAAGAGAAGATACTCATAAAATGGCTGAAGCTAACAAAGCTTTTGCGCATTACAGATATTAATTTCATCAAAAAGGTACTTAAGTAGTTTATTATTATTAAAGTTTGCTTTTAGAGTGAACTATACTTATCAAAAATTATTTTTATTTGGAGCTTTAAAATTGGCACGCGACTTTCCCCTAGAACGAGTAAGGAACATAGGTATAGCCGCTCATATTGATGCTGGGAAGACTACAACTACTGAAAGAATTTTGTTTTATTCAGGTGTTGTTCACAAGATAGGAGAAGTTCATGATGGTGCTGCCGTAACAGATTGGATGGCTCAAGAAAGAGAAAGAGGAATAACTATTACTGCTGCTGCAATTTCTACTAGTTGGCAAGATCACAGAATTAACATTATTGATACTCCTGGACACGTTGACTTTACCATTGAAGTGGAAAGATCAATGCGAGTCTTGGACGGAGTCATAGCAGTTTTTTGCGCAGTTGGTGGAGTTCAGCCTCAATCTGAAACGGTTTGGCGTCAAGCAGATAGATACTCTGTTCCAAGAATGGTTTTTGTTAATAAAATGGATAGGACTGGTGCAGATTTTTTAAAAGTTAATAAACAAATTAAAGATCGACTAAAGGCAAATGCACTCCCAATACAACTACCTATTGGAGCTGAAGGTGATCTTACAGGCATTATTGATTTAGTGGCCAACAAAGCATATCTTTATAAAAATGACTTAGGAACTGATATTGAAGAAGCACCAGTTCCACCTGAAATGGAGGAGGAAACTGCTGAGTGGAGAAATAAGTTGATGGAGAGTGTTGCAGAAAATGATGAAGATTTAATAGAAATCTTCCTTGAAACAGGAGAACTTTCTGAAGAACAACTTAAAAAAGGAATTAGGGAAGGGGTATTAAAACATGGATTAGTTCCAGTATTATGTGGTTCAGCTTTCAAGAATAAAGGAGTCCAATTAGTTTTAGATGCTGTCGTTGACTACTTACCAGCGCCAGTTGATGTAAAACCAATTCAAGGAGTTTTACCAAGCGGTAAGGAAGATGTCAGACCTTCAGATGATAATGCTCCTTTTAGTGCACTAGCATTTAAAGTGATGTCAGATCCCTATGGGAAATTAACTTTTGTAAGGATGTATTCAGGTGTACTTTCAAAGGGGAGTTATGTCATGAATTCTACTAAAGATGCTAAAGAGAGAATTTCTAGATTAGTAATCTTAAAGGCTGACGAAAGAGAGGAAGTTGATGAATTGAGGGCAGGAGATTTGGGAGCAGTTTTAGGTCTAAAGAACACAACAACTGGTGATACTTTATGTAATACAGATGACCCTATAGTCTTGGAGACATTGTTCATCCCCGAACCAGTCATCTCAGTGGCGGTTGAGCCAAAAACTAAAGGAGACATGGAAAAATTATCCAAAGCTTTAACCGCTTTATCTGAAGAGGATCCAACTTTTAGGGTAAGTACAGATCCTGAGACGAATCAAACTGTAATTGCTGGTATGGGTGAGTTACACCTAGAAATTCTCGTTGACAGAATGTTAAGGGAATTTAAAGTTGAAGCTAATATTGGAGCTCCTCAAGTTTCATACAGAGAGACCATTAGATCTAGTTCTAAGGGTGAAGGTAAATATGCAAGACAAACTGGAGGAAAAGGCCAATATGGTCATGTAATAATTGAAATGGAACCTGCTGAAGTCGGAAAAGGTTTTGAATTTGTAAACAAAATTGTTGGTGGAGCTGTACCTAAAGAGTACATTGGTCCTGCATCTAATGGCATGAAAGAAACCTGTGAATCTGGTGTTCTTGCAGGTTATCCACTCATTGATGTAAAAGTAACACTAGTCGATGGTTCATTCCACGATGTAGACTCATCTGAAATGGCTTTCAAAATTGCAGGTTCTATGGCTTTTAAAGATGGGGTTAAAAAATGCAACCCAGTTCTTTTAGAGCCTATGATGAAAGTTGAGGTCGAAAGTCCTGACGACTTTCTTGGATCTGTAATTGGTGATCTCTCTTCTAGAAGAGGTCAGGTGGAAGGACAATCTGTTGATGATGGATTGTCTAAGGTACAGGCCAAAGTGCCCTTAGCCGAAATGTTCGGTTATGCCACTCAACTCCGATCAATGACTCAAGGTCGGGGTATATTTTCAATGGAGTTCGCAAATTATGAGGAAGTGCCTCGTAATGTTGCTGAAGCTATCATTTCCAAGAATCAGGGCAACTCCTGATCTCTAAACTAAAACACTATTAAACCCTCGATTCTTTAATTCAAAATGGCTCGCGAGAAGTTCGAAAGGAACAAACCACATGTCAACATAGGTACTATTGGCCATGTTGATCATGGAAAAACAACACTGACTGCTGCTATTACAAACGTATTAGCTAAAAAAGGTCAAGCTCAAGCTCAAGACTACGGAGACATTGATGGAGCTCCTGAAGAAAGAGAGCGTGGTATTACTATCAATACAGCTCATGTCGAATACGAAACTGAAGGTAGACATTATGCTCACGTCGATTGCCCTGGACATGCTGATTATGTAAAAAACATGATTACAGGTGCCGCCCAAATGGATGGAGCTATTTTAGTTTGTGCAGCCACAGATGGACCTATGGCACAAACTAAAGAGCATATTCTTCTGGCTAAACAAGTTGGGGTGCCAGCTCTTGTAGTAGCTCTAAACAAGTGTGATATGGTCGATGATGAAGAAATTATTGAACTTGTCGAAATGGAAATTAGAGAACTGTTAGATAGTTATGACTTCCCTGGAGATGACATTCCTATAGTTCAAGTTTCAGGTTTAAAAGCTCTCGAAGGTGATTCTACTTGGGAATCAAAGATTGAAGAATTAATGAAAGCAGTTGATGCTAGCATTCCTGAACCGGAAAGAGAAGTTGATAAACCATTCTTGATGGCAGTTGAAGACGTTTTCTCGATTACAGGTAGAGGAACTGTTGCTACTGGAAGAATTGAGAGAGGTAAAGTTAAGGTTGGAGAAGAAGTAGAAATAGTTGGAATAAGAGATACAAGAGTAACAACTGTTACTGGAGTTGAAATGTTCCGAAAACTTCTTGATGAAGGTATGGCTGGAGATAATGTTGGGTTGCTTTTACGTGGTGTTCAAAAAGAAGATATTGAGAGAGGAATGGTACTTGTCAAGAAAGGATCTATTACCCCTCATACTCAGTTTGAAGGAGAAGTTTATGTTCTTAAAAAAGAAGAAGGCGGAAGGCATACCCCTTTCTTTGCAGGATACAGACCTCAGTTTTACATAAGAACAACTGATGTGACAGGTCAAATAACCGCATTCACCTCTGATGATGGCTCCAATGTTGAAATGGTTATGCCAGGAGACAGAATTAAGATGACTGGAGAATTAATTTGTCCAGTAGCTATTGAACAAGGTATGCGCTTCGCAATTCGTGAAGGGGGACGTACTATCGGTGCTGGAGTTGTTTCTAAAATTCTCAAATAACATATTTGAATTTTAAAAACTTAACCTCAATCATTTAGTATATGTATATGGATAAGGGTCATTTTAATCACTGACCCTTTACTATGAGTTATTTGAAACTATGACTGCATCAATTGCACAACAAAAAATAAGAATAAGATTGAAAGCATTTGATAGAAGAATGCTAGATTTATCTTGTGACAAAATAATCCAAACTGCAGATACTACTTCTGCCTCAGCAATAGGTCCAATACCTTTACCTACGAAAAGGAAGATTTATTGTGTCCTTAGATCACCGCATGTTGACAAAGATTCTAGAGAGCATTTTGAAACAAGAACACACCGAAGAATAATAGATATCTACAGTCCTTCTGCAAAGACAATTGATGCTTTAATGAAATTAGATCTCCCTAGTGGTGTAGATATTGAAGTTAAACTTTAATAAATCCCGAAACCGCCCTAAATTGATTAATATAAATACATTGAATTGAGGTTTAAATGGGAGAACTCTCAGTAAGGGAATTGCCTCTATTTCCTTTGCCAGAGGTAGTCCTTTTTCCTCAAGAAGTATTGCCTTTACATATTTTTGAGTCGAGATATAGGATAATGCTCCAATCCGTCCTTGAGAGTGATTCTATGTTTGGAGTTATTAAGTGGGATCCAATTACTAAAAGTATGGCTAATGTTGGCTGTTGCGCTCAAATTATAAAGCATCAAACTGCAGAGGACGGGAGAAGTAATATTATCACTCTTGGTCAACAAAGATTTCAAGTCTTAGAAATTATGCGTTCGACGCCGTTTTGTTCCGCGATGGTTAGTTGGATTAGTGATGAAAATATTGAAGACTTTCAAAAATTAGATTCTTTAAAAGATTCAGTAAAAGAAGCACTGAGTGATGTTATTACTTTAACAAGTAAATTAACTAACACTAAAAAAAATCTACCTGATAAATTACCTGATAACCCAATGGATTTATCATTTTGGATAGGAGCTCATTTAGGTGGTCCTGTTGCAGAGGAACAGCAAAGACTTCTAGAGGAAAGGAACACTTTTACCCGTTTACAGAGAGAATATGAAATGCTTGATCATACAAGAAAACAACTTGCAGCAAGAACAGCACTGAAAGAAAGCTTTCCTGATATAAAAGAAAATTAAATGATTGAATTAATATTCACTTTTTTGTTACTAGTTTTATTATTTCTAGTCTTATTTATAATCTGGAGAAATAATGCTAGAAAATATATTTCTTCTGGTACAGTGGCTTCGGCATATGATGCTTGGACTCAGGATAAATTACTTGAGAGATTATGGGGAGAACATATCCATTTAGGTTTTTATCCCTCAGGAAAAAATAATATTGATTTTAGAAAGGCTAAAGTTCAGTTTGTTCATGAATTAGTTAAATGGAGTGGTTTAGATAAATTGCCAAAGGGATCCAGAATTCTTGATGTAGGTTGTGGAATAGGAGGAAGTTCTAGGATCCTGGCAGAATATTATGAATTTAATGTCACCGGCATTACAATTAGTCCTGGTCAAGTTAAAAGAGCAAGAGAACTTACTCCTCATGGGCTAAATTGCAATTTCCAAGTTATGGATGCTTTGGATTTGAAATTTGAAGATGGATCATTTGATGCGGTCTGGAGTGTTGAGGCTGGTGCACACATGAATGATAAAACTAGATTCGCAGATGAAATGCTTAGAACTCTAAGACCTGGAGGGTATTTGGCATTGGCTGATTGGAACTCAAGAGATCTCGAGGCGTACCCTCCATCATTTTTTGAGAAGTTAGTTCTTAAACAATTACTTGAACAATGGGTACATCCTAATTTTATGAGTATTAAAGATTTTGGTAACATTCTTAGAACTAACAAAAGTAGTTCAGGTAGAGTTACTTCTGAAAATTGGAATTCCTATACAAATCCTTCATGGTATGACTCCATTATTGAAGGCATTCGAAGGCCCTTCACAATTTTGTCACTTGGCCCATTTGCAATAGTGAAGTCGATTAGAGAGATCCCAACAATACTTCTCATGCATTGGGCATTTAGTAAAGGTTTAATGGAGTTTGGAGTTTATAAATGTAGAGGATAAATTAATCTAGTTCAATATTTTCAGAAAAATAATTTCCAAAATCTACAAAATTTTTGCAAAGTGGCTTTATCTCATTTTTTAATTCAAGGAAATTTTTAATGTCATTTTGATTATTGATTTCTAAATCTATATAAATTATATATTCTCCTAATTCTCTTTTTGAAGGTCTGGATTCAATTTTACTCATATTGAATCCAAAATCTGCAATATTATTTAAAGCTTTAAGCAAAGCTCCAGGTTTATTTGATATTAATGAGAAAGCAAAACTGGCAATATTAGCTAAATTCGAATTTGATTCCTTGCTCAATAAGACAAATCTGGTGCAATTACCTGGAACATCGTTAATAGGAAAGGCTAATTCTTTAAGTCCTTCGATTTGAATTAATGATTTTGAACCAATAGCAGCTCTGAATTTACTGCCTTTAACCATATTGACAGCTTCTGATGTTGAATTTGTTGGTAGAGAAATTGCATTTGGAAGATTTTCAGATAACCATTCTGAACATTGAGCTAATGCTTGAGGATGAGATAATACTTCTGAAATGTTTGAAAGTTCTCCATCACTAATTAATGCATGTTTTATAGGTAAAACAATTGCTTTATTTATAAAAATTTCAGGAAATTTCCAAAGGGCATCAAGAGTGGTCGTAACTCCACCCTCCACAGAATTTTCTATAGGGACTACTGCAGCATCACAATTGTTATAGGCTATTGATTTAATGACCGAATGTAACCCATTACATGGTACAAATATAGGTGTCTGAAAATTTGCAAGCTTTGATAATATATGAGCTGCTTTTTCTGCGTATGTTCCTTGAGGACCTAAATATGCAACTTGTTTGCGCATGATTAATCGTAAAAAAAAGAGATCAAATAAGCATTGGAGGAATATAGAAAATGCTATTGTCCTTTGATGCAAAACAGAAACTAAAGCTTTCTGTAAAACGTAATAAAGAATATCTTTCTAAATATCTTTTGGAGGAAGAAAGAGTTGTTGGAGCAATGCTTGACTCCAAAAAATTAGTACCAGAAGGGGTGGGTAGATATAAGTATACAGTAACAAGTTTTAAGGTTTTTCAATTAGATATTAACCCTGTTGTCTTAATTTCGGTAGAAAATAAAAATGGAATTTTAACAATGAGTGCCCTCGAAAGTACATTGGATGGATTGGGGATTGTAGATGATTTTAATCTCATTTTGAAAGCTAATTTGGAAGCAACTGATATTGGTTTAGAAGGTGAGGCGCTTCTTGGGGTATCTGTTAGCCAACCCCCTCTACTGAAACTAATACCAAAGAAAATTTTGGAATCTACTGGTCATTCGGTATTAAATGGAATTTTGTTGGGTATAAAGTCAAGGGTTCAACAGCAACTTGTAAAAGATTTTTTAGATTGGTGTAAATTAAATAAGATTTGATTTTTTTAAAAAACTTTTCCTATGAAGTTTAGTCATTCCATTTTTTTTGATTAAATAAAGATGATCTTTGGTACCGTAACCTTTATTTTTAAATATAAAATATCCTGAGTATTTTTTTTCTAATCTCTCCATTAGATTGTCGCGAGAAACTTTGGCAACTATGCTTGCCGAAGCTATTGCGATAAACTTTGAGTCTCCAGATACTATGTTTTTCTGAATTCCGTTCCATGGCCTTAATAATAAGGGGCCATCAATTATTAATTCAGATGGCTTTTCTTTTAATTTTTTTAAAGCTCTTATCATTGAAAGTTCTGTTGCGACTCTGATACCTAAATTATCTATTTCTCTAGCCGAAGATTGCCCAATTCCATAATCTGAAGAGAGTAATAAAATTTTTGGTAAGAGTAATTTTCTTTTTTTGGGATTTAGTTTTTTACTATCTGTTACTCCAATTTTTTTTAAGATAGATTTATTTTTTTCAGTTAATACTACAACTGCCGAAAAAACTGGACCAAAAATTGCTCCCCTTCCAACTTCATCTATTCCAACTTCGGATACTTTATTCAATGCTTGCTGAAGATCTTCTCCTTTTTTTTCTTGCATTGTTTAGCTCATCTGTAAGTTCAATTTCATCCTTTTTATCTGTAAATACAACT
>QCRA01000009.1 GCA_003212035.1 Prochlorococcus sp. AG-459-D04 | reverse complement strand
GCATGATTTAGAGTCACTAAAAGGGATAAACTTTGTACAAAGTGGCTATTCAGGTGGAGATTTACAAAATCCAACCTACGAGAATCATGAAGGACATCAAGAAGTGGTTTTGGTCGACTATGAGTCCGAATTGATAACTTTACCCGAGATACTTAGAGTCTATTTCAGAAATATTGATCCTCTAGACGCTAAGGGTCAATTTTGTGATCGTGGAGATTCTTATAGGCCAGTGATTTTTTTCAAAGATGAAAAAGAGGAAATTGATGCAAAAAATGCATTTGTTTCGGCCTCCAATGAGTTGCAAGTGCCATTAGAAAAAATATCTGTAGAACTAAAATCAAAAGGTAAATTTTGGTTAGCTGAAGAATATCATCAGGATTTTGCTGAGAGAAATGAATTAAAATATAAGTTCTACAGATACTCATGTGGGAGAGATCAGAGGTTGGATAAATTATGGGGGGATAACGCTAGATCAACAAATCTTTGGACTGAGTGATTTGAATATACTTATTTATTTTTAATCCATCGGACAAGAGTTTTAACACCAAAACCGGTTGCACCTGATGGATTAATCCCCTTATTCTTATCAGTCCAACAAGTCCCAGCAATATCAATATGAGCCCATTTAATCTCTTTATCAAAGAATTCCTCTAAAAATAAAGCAGCAGTTATTGACCCACCTGCTCTAGGGCCTGTATTTTTCATATCAGCTATATGAGACTTTAATCCTTCTTTATAGGATTTTTGTAAGGGCATTTGCCATAATTCTTCTCCAGCCTGGGCGGATGCAGCTTTTAGATCATTCGCTAGATCATCATTATTGCTCCAGAATCCAGCTACATCATTCCCTAATGCAACAACAATAGCCCCTGTTAAAGTTGCGAGATCTATTATTGAATCAGGTTTTAAGTTGGATGCGTAAGTTAAAGCATCAGCTAATGTGAGTCTACCTTCTGCATCAGTGTTATTTATTTCAATTGTCTTACCATTAGATGCCTTAACTACATCTCCAGGATGAACTGCAGATCCATTTATCATGTTTTCGCAAGCTGCCACAATAAAATGTATTTCTAGTCCCTTTGGTTTTATTGCTCCAAGTGCTTTAGCTGCTCCTAAAACTGCAGCGCTTCCGCCCATATCATATTTCATCATTTCAATTTGAGAAGCTCCTACTTTTAGATTGTATCCCCCAGAATCAAAGGTTAAGCCCTTTCCAACAAGCGCGATCTTTTCTTTTATAGGCCCCTCTGACTTCAAAGTAAGATGTATAAATTTAGAATCTAGATCTGAACCTTTTGCTACAGCTAAATAAGCACCCATTCCTAAATCTTGACATTCTTGCGCCTCTAAAATTTTTACTTCCAAACCATGATCTTTAGCTATTTGGGAAGCTTGCATAGACATCTCCTCAGGAGTAAGACTATTAGGAGGGGCGGCTACAAGTCTTCTGGCTAGTTCGACACCTTCACATATTTTTTCTGTATCTTCAAAATTAATATTCTCAAATTTTTTTAAATTCAAAAACTCTATTTCTTTAAGAACTCTCTTTTCATCTTTTTTCTTATTAAATCTATTGTCCTTGTAAGCAGATAATCTGACTGACTCTGCTAATTGATTGATTTCTAAATGTGAATTGATTAATTCCCAAGGTAGCATGATGCTGATTTTTTCATTTTGATCAACAGTTTTCCTAATTAGATTTCCTATGGAGTTTTCCATATCACTTTTATTTAGGTCTTTCGATTTGCCAAGACCGACTATGATTAAAGTTTCTAATTTTTGATCTAAAAATTCAAAGCTCAAAGTTTCCCCTTTTTCTCCTTTGAATTTTTTTTGAGTAACTTTTTTTTAGTAATAATTTTGGGTCAACAACAAATTTTATGTTTTCAAGTTGGCTTGCAATTTCTTCCTCTAAAACTCCAAAAATTAATGAGGCACCTTGCCAGTGATCTAGATTTTTTTGGAATGTGGAAAATTGCATTTGTAAAATGGATTTAATTAACTTTTAGTTGTTTGTGAAAGTAGTAGCCCACCTATCTCGAGTTTCTTTATTAAAAGGTGGTAACCATAAATATATCAGTTGCTGTTCTAATTTACGTCTTAATTTTACTTCTTTAGGTACATCCAAGAAGAAACGAATATCTTGATGACTTGAGAGGTTATTTTGAGCTAGGGCTTCTTTATAGTTCATAAGGTAATTCTTGCAGTCATGCTCTCCCTTCCATCTTTTATTTGCTGAATTTGTTTCTCCTATATACAGGATTATTTTAGAACTCTCCATCGAGTCAATTACAAAATACATTGCTGGACCATTGTGTACATATTGATTGGTTCTCCAAAAGTTCAATGATAATGGTTGCAGGGAAAACGGATCAATTTTTTTTTCATTGGAAATTGTATTCATAGGAATACTTGTCTGATGAAAAGTCTTATTGTAAGTATCTTTTGAAATTTTGATTTGGTGATTATGGATTCTATTTCTCCATTCAGTAATGATTTCGCCTGTGATTTTTAGGTTATTAGAGTGTTGAAAATTAATTGATGTATTTACATTTGAACCAAATAATTCAAATTGTCTATTTTGGTTCAAAATATTATTTACCTTGAATTTTTCCAATATTTATAAAATATATCTATTAAATTTAATCCTTAAAAAATATAAATCAAAGAATTATTTATAAACTAAAATTTATTAATGTTCTAATCAATTTAAAAGATTCTTGTTATCTTGTAATTGAGCCTTAATCTTGAGAAGTAAAAAAATAGAAATGGGATTTTTTGAGTCAGACATCGTTCAAGAAGAAGCTAAAAAGCTTTTTACAGATTACCAAGAACTTATGAAACTTGGTTCTGATTATGGAAAATTTGATAGAGAAGGGAAAAAAATGTTTATAAAAAAAATGGAATCTCTCATGGATCGTTATAAGGTTTTTATGAAGAGATTTGAATTATCTGAAGATTTTCAAGCGAAAATGACAGTAGAACAATTAAAGACACAGTTAAGTCAATTTGGGATTACCCCTGATCAAATGTTCGATCAAATGAATAAAACCTTAATAAGAATGAAGGATGAACTTGATAAAACTTCTTAAATTTAACGTTTAACACTTCATGTCAGATAATTTAATATTGCCATCATGGCTGTCAAGAGGAATAGAAGAATATTTTCCAATTAAGGGAACAGATCAAACCTTTTCTGAGATAATTGATCATGCGAAAAAAAATAATAAAAAATTAAGGGTTAAACTTGGGATCGATCCAACTGGAACAGATATTCATCTTGGGCATAGCATATTGTTTAAAAAACTTAGGGCATTCCAAGATAATGGACATATTGCAGTTTTAATTATTGGGGATTTTACTGCTCAAATTGGAGATCCAACCGGAAAAAATAAAACAAGAGTTCAGTTATCGGAAAAACAAGTTAAGGATAATGCGAAAACATATTTAACCCAACTGGGGATGGGAAAGCCAGCCAATGAATCTATTTTAGATTTTGATTCAAAAGATAGAATAGAAGTTAGATATAACAGTGAATGGTTAAAAGGATTAAATCTTAATTCGATAATTGAATTAATGGGGAGTGCAACAGTTAGTCAAATGCTAGCTAAGGAGGAATTTAATAAAAGGTACATCTCGCAAGTTCCAATTGCTTTGCATGAATTCTTATATCCACTATTACAAGGTTATGATTCGGTAGTTGTTCAATCAGATATTGAGCTTGGAGGAACAGATCAGAAATTTAATATTGCGATAGGAAGAGATCTTCAAAGGCATTTTAGACAAGACCCTCAATTTGGTGTTATGCTGCCAATTTTGACAGGTTTAGATGGAATTAAGAAGATGAGTAAATCTGAATTTAACACCGTCGGTTTAACCGAAGATCCTCTTTCAATGTATTCAAAATTAGAAAAAGTACCCGATAATATAATGCCCACCTATTTAGAGTTACTTACTGAATTAGATTTGAGTTTTCTTGAAAACTTAAATCCTCGTGAATTACAGAGAAGAATGGCTTTAGAAGTTACTACTTTATTCCATGGTGCTGAAGAAGCATTAAAGGCTCAATCAAACTGCGAAAAATTATTCCTTGGACACAAGGAAAAAGTTGGAGAAATTCCTAAGATTTCCTTAAAAGAAGTAGTTTTTCCAGTAAAGTTTTTTTACTTATTAAGTGCTCTTAAACTTTTTAAATCTAGCAGCGAATCCAAAAGATCTATTAAAGGTGGGGGTGTAAAAATTGATAGTCAAAAAATAATAAATCCTGATTTAGTTCTTAATTCAAAAAATGATTTGGAAGGAAAAATTCTGCAAATTGGAAAAAAAATAATTAAGAGGTTTGAAAACTGAAGATTGATGAATAACAGATTTAATTCAGAAGATAAAATAATATTGGCAATTGATGGATTAGATTTAAGTCAAGCAAAATTACTTTTGGAAAAATGTCCTAATATTAAGTGGGTGAAGGTAGGTTTAGAGCTTTTTGTTAGGGAAGGTCCAAGAGTAATTGAAATATTAAAAGGTTTAAATAAAAAAATTTTTTTAGACTTAAAGTTTCATGATATTCCAAATACTATGCGTGCAGCATGTTTCCAAGTTTCAAAACTAGGAGTTGATATAATTTCAATTCATGCTTCTGCAGGTCTAAAAGCCCTTAAGGATTCTAAGAAAGCATCTTTAGAAGGAGCCACCTCTGTCAGTGTTAAACCTCCATCTGTTGTAGGAATAACTGTTTTAACAAGCTTTTCTATTAAAGATTTTCAAACTGATCTTGATAAAAATAATTCAATTGAAGAAAATGTATTGAGACTTGCAAAATTGTCTTTTGATGCTGGATTAGATGGATGTGTTTGTTCCCCTTGGGAGGTAAAAATGTTGAGATCTATTTATAATAATAATTTTGAACTTATTACACCAGGCATCAGATTAAATATTGACAGTAAAGATGATCAAAATAGAATTATGACTCCTAATGAAGCTATAGATAATGGCGCTTCTAAGTTAGTCATTGGTAGATCAATATCAAAAGCTATAGATCCTAATAAAGCTCTAATAGAAATATTTAAATCTATTTATTCTGATTGATTTTGGATTCTTCTCCCTTAAGCAATCTTGTAATGTTTGTTCTATGTTTCCAGATTACTAATAATGCCACAATTAAACTTATAAAAAAATATGAGTGCATAAATTTACCTAGGTATAAAAACATAAAAATAGGAAGAAAGATTGCAGCTGAAATACTGGATAAAGAAACAAATTTAGTTTTTGTTAGGACTATTAAAAAAATGCCAAGAGATGCTAGTCCAACTTTCCAAGAAAGTGCTAAAAACATACCTAATCCAGTTGCAACAGCTTTTCCTCCTTTCCCCCTAAGCCATATTGGCCAAATATGTCCTGAGATAGCGGATATCCCTGCAATAACTTCTATTAATCCTTGATCTGTGTAATATTGAGCAATTTTTACTGCAATAAGGCCTTTCCCAACGTCAATGATAAATACAAAAAGTGCTGGCCATTTCCCAACATTTCTTAAGACATTTGTGGCACCTGTAGATCCAGAACCTATAGTTCTTAAGTCAATATTTTTGAGATATTTTCCAATCAAAAAACCTGTAGGCAGTGATCCTAAAAGATAACCTGCAAAAATTATTGAGATATTCATAAAGCTTAGTTTAGTTCAAGATCATCATAAATTTCATTATCTGAACCAGCAAATGCAACCCATAATGGAAATTGAAGTATGGGTATTTCAACAGAGGTTTCTGCTGCATCAATGATAATAAATGGCAATTCTTCATTCGCTTCTAATCTATCAGCTCTCTCGATGACACCTTCAGGCCTTTCAAAAAGAACAATCCCACTATTAGGTCCAAAGTCATCCCTTGTTAGACCAAGTGAATCTTGAAGAATTCTTCTCCATTCACCTAATCGTTCAGGCTGCGAAGCTAAAATAAGAGTTTGAAACTGATCTCCATATAATTCGCCAAGAATAGATATTAAACCCGCTGATAATAAGGCATTTTTTTGTCGAGAACCTCTACTTTCAAGAGAACCTCTTCCGCCCATGTTAAAGAACCAATCATCCATAATTTCTATATCTGATGAATCAAGACTCCGTCTTAATTTCCAAGGTTCTGCATAAAAGTCAGGTTGTTCTGTAAATCTTGAGAAGCAACTTTTTATAATCTCTTCATCTGGCTTAAATGTTTCAGAAAGAGCGGGAAGATTAACTACATTATTTGTGCTATTATTTTGCTTTTTCTCATCAAGGGGGGAAGGCTTTACGATTATTGGTTGAGAAACTAATTCAAGTTTCTCAACGTTTTGTGAAAGATTCTGTAAAGCTCCAGTTAAGTACTCTTGAAAGCCTTTAACTCTTTTAGCAATATTATCTGACTGTCCTTTAAAATTTGACTCAATGTCTTTTTCTATTTCATTTTTTTTTGCTTCTAACTCTTTAATTTCTTTTACTAAATAGTCTTTTTTTGAAACGAGATCTCTAAAAATTTCATTGGAAATTTCATCAATAGATTTAGTTGATTTATTGTTTTTTGGTGTAATTTTTTTATTTTGCGTTGTATTTTTCTTACTAATTTGTTTGGTTTTAACATCTGAAATTGACTTATCTATTATTAATTCCTTTTCAGGATTATTGTCGGAAATTTCTGTATTGGTCATTGAAATAATTTTGATGAATCGGCAAAGTCTGAATTTTAAGAATTTTTAATTTCCAGGGAATCAACTTTTTTTATGAGCTCATCTTTTAATTGCTTTGGATTAAATAAAATTGGTAATAAATGAGGACTGGACTTTTCTCTAAAATAAAAAATACCTGGGATTATAGGGAAAAAGAATTTCCATGATATCCAGTTCTTGAATGGAAAAGTTCTAATCTCTTTCCCTAATTGTAAAACGATAAAATCATCATTTGTTATTTTTATTCTTAAGGTGAAGGACTGAAGTAATAAAAAAAAGCTAAAAGAAGCAAAAACTATTGTTGGTAAAGAACCAATATTCAAAAACAAAAGCATAAAACTTGAAACTATTAGAATGATTGGCAACTGAAATGATGGAGATATTATTACTGGCTCCTCTTTTTTTGATTTAGTGTTAAACATAGTGTCATCCAAATAAAATTTGCGTTAGAAATACATCCATTAAAGATACAGTAACGAGAGTCATTACAACTGCGCCTGTTGTACTTGTTCCAACTTCTTTTGGACCACCTTTAGTTGTGAGTCCATATCCACAAGCAATGATTGAAATAAGTAATCCGAACACTACAGACTTTATTAACATTGAAGTTAAGTCAGTACTGGTTAAACTCACATTACCTGATCTTACAGATGTCCAAAAAACTATTGGAGGAACTTTATAAAAAATTGTGCTCCAAATTTGTCCGCTCCATAAAGCTACAGATAAAAACAAAAGACACTGTATTGGTGACATTATTACCATCGATAGTAACCTTGGAACTACCAAATATTGGACTGGTTCGGTCCTTAACATGGTTATTGCTTCAATTTGTTCTGTGACTTTCATAGTGCCCAGTTGAGCAGCATATGCAGTTGCAACCTTACCAGTCATTAAAGTAGCAGTTAGAAGAGGAGCCATTTCTCTCGCCATGCCTACTGCTAACAAACCTCCAATTTCACTTGAAACCCCCATGCTTGTAAGTTGTGATGCAACTTGAATATTAAAAACTGTACCTGCGGCAATTCCTGTAATTAATACAATTAACAAACTGCCAGGACCTGACTCCATAAGTTGATCAAAGAGATCATTTTTGGAAATTTTACCCTTAAAGATAAAATTAATTGCTTGCCCGCCAATGATTAAACTGCTTAGAAGTCTTTTGAAAAAATTAAGGTAATACATATCTTTATATTAGTTTGTAATTAATTTTCGATCCCATTTTCTCATGATTAAAAGACCAATTATTACCAGTATTGAGGGTATAAAACCAATACATAATCTAATAGTTAATTGTGCTGAGTAGCATTGTTCAATAATATTTAGACCATCTTTATCAACAAAGCATGATTGATAGCCTGATAAATACAATAAAAATCCTAATAATTGAACACTTAACGCGATACCAATCTTCTGAATAAGTACCATCCAAGCAGTATATAATCCTGCTGGTTTCTCTGGGTCTTCGTCTATTGCATCAGGAAGTAGTGACCAAGGGATAAGAAAAGCGGTTGAAGCTCCAATTCCAATAAGGCAGATTATGAAAATTAAAAGAATGAAGAGAAATATGTTGCCGGTATTTAGGAATAAACTATCTCCAACTCCTGAATTTTTTGATAACGAAGGTAAAAATAAAGCTGCAGTACATGAAATAATCCACATAATCGCTCCATAGTTTAAAGCTGAAATCCTGTTCAATTTATTTGATACTCTGGTCCATATTTGTAAACCCACTAGGGCACTAATTTGGAAAGGTATCGGGATCCACTTAGCAATATATGTTGGTACATTAAGTACATCCTCAACATAGATTAAAGCTACTGTTTGCATCAATTGTAAGGCGCACCAGAGAAGAATATAAAGCGTAATAACTTTTAGAAATTTTTTATTTCTAAAGATCCTTTTGAATTGAAGTGTTATAGCTTCAACTTTTCCTGAAGGCCTTCTTGCTTTTTTGGCGAATGGAGCCAATCCCCAGCAAGAAATTAATGTTGCAGCAACTGCAATACATCCGCTTATTTTACCCATTAAAAAATATTCATTATTTGTAGATCCTTCAGAACCCAATACAACTCCAGCAATTATTAAACCAGTTAGTCCTGCAATTATTGAGCCAGTAAATCTAGATGCGTTTAGTCTTGTTCTTATTGCCGTTTTTTCAGAAATTTCAGTAGATAGAGCTGCAAAAGGAAGATTAATACTTGTATAAGCAGTCATTACGACTATAGAAATTATGGCATAGTAAATAGTCTTGGATAGCACGGAACCTGTGGGTGTCCACCATATCGCAGCTAAAGAGAAACCAAGTGGAACAGATGCTGCTACCATCCATGGGATTCTAGGCCCCCATCTTGATTTGGTTCGATCACTTAACCATCCAATTAAAGGATCATTTACTGCATCCCATATCTTTATTAACATTAATAATGAACCCGCAATTATTACTGGTAAACCAGCAGAAATAAAGAATTTGAACAGAAAAAAACCAAATTGCGTCGCGACTAAACCTGTGCCTGCATCTCCTAGCCCATAAGAGAACATTAATCTTGTTGTTGATCTAGTAATATTTTTTTTCGAGTGTGAATTTTCCAATCTTTTTACTTTGTTGATTGTTTGATAATGTATTATTGCAATGGTAATTCTATTACTTATTGCGGGCGTGGTTTAGTGGTAAAACCTCAGCCTTCCAAGCTGAAGATGCGGGTTCGATTCCCGCCGCCCGCTTTTAGAATATATTATTTTTTGTCCCAAATAGTTCTTCTGAAATGATTAATAAAGAGCTTCTACTCTTTATTGAAACAGATTTTTCATTAATAGTTAAGGGTTTGAAAATCTCAGACATGCTAGTGTCAACAACTTTTAACCAATTATATTTACATTTCGGCAAGGGGAAATCGATACTTTTTGAATATGCATTTAAACCTATCCAGACCAGCGGATTAGTAATGCCTTTGTTAATGCTAAAAGCAACTGTGTGAGACCAACTACTCCAATCGGGATTATCTAATTTTGTTCCATGCCAATGATATGTTGGAATATTTTCATTAGTTTTCTTATTAAGGAAGAATGATGGATTAAAAATGTTTATTAGTTTTTTTCTGATTTTTATAACGTATTTAAAAAATTCTAATAATTCCAAATCTTGTTGACCATTTTCCCAATTCATCCAGCCCAATAAATTATTTTGACACCAAGAATTATTGTTACCGCCTTGTGTTCTTCCTATCTCATCACCCATAAGTATCATTGGAACACCTTTAGAGATAAGTAAACTAAGAATAAGATTTTTTTGTTGTCTTTTTCTTAAATCATTAATTAATAAGTTTGTAGTTGGTCCCTCTATACCATGATTCCAAGAATTGTTATGGTTATCACCATCTCTGTTTTGCTCTCTGTTGGCAAAATTATGTTTTCTATTGAAAGTTACTAAATCTTTCAGAGTGAATCCATCATGTGAAGTAATAAAGTTAATTGATTTTGGGAAAATATTATCTTCTCTATAAATCGATGGAGAACCTTTGATTTTATCGCTCATATTCCAAGCTGTATCTTTATCCCCCTTCCAAAATCTTCGCAAATCATCTCTAAAATGACCATTCCAAGTGAAAGTATTCTTAGATGGGAAATCCCCTAATTTATATAAACCACCACAATCCCATGGCTCACTTATAAACTTTATATCAACAAGTTCTGGTTCACATTCTATATCTTCAAAAATTGGAGGATTATCAAGAGGTGAAAGATTTTCTCCTCTTGATAAGGCAATACCTAAATCAAATCTAAAACCATCAACTCCTAATTCACTCGCCCAACATTTTAATGATTCAATTATTAGTTTTCTAACTAATCCTCTGTTTGCTGCAATAGTATTTCCACATCCGGAAACGTCCTGATAATTTTTATCTTTTCCAATAAAGTAATAAAGATTTTCATCTATACCTTTCCAAGATATTGCTGGCCCTTTTGAATCACCTTCGGAAGTGTGATTGTACACAACATCTAAGATGACTTCAATGTCTGCTTTATGACATTCCTCTACAAATCTTCTAAATTCCTCTCTATTCTCTTCGGCGGATTCATTCGAAAAATATTCAAAATGCGGGGTAAACCAATTAATTGGACTATAACCCCAAAAATTTTTTAGACCATTTGGAGCATCATTAGGATCAAAACAAAAAATTGGGAGTAATTCAATTGTTGTAATACCCAGTTCTTTGAGATACGGAATTTTTTTTAAAAATTTCTTAAAACAACTTTCATCTTTATCATTTGATTCAGTGAAAGCTTTGATATGGAGTTCATAAATAATTGTTTCTTCCCAAGAATGATTAGGTCTTGGATAATCCTTAAAATTAAATAATTTTCTATCGCAAACAACGCTTTTAAGACAAGAATTAGTATTTTCTTGCGAGTTTAATGCATTTTCTCTTTTATAACTTACCCATCCGGTGATACCCCTTGAGCATGGATCAAGTAATACTTTTTTTTCATAGTTATTATTAACGTCATTATTTTTTTGTTTCACTCTAAAAGCATAAGTGCAACCTTCATCTAGATTTTTTATTTCCGCATGCCAGTAAGGACCTTTATTATGACTCTGATCTAATTTGAATATGCTTTTTGGGGAAATAGAGTCTTCTTTCTCAAACAATAAGATTTCTACATATTCTGCATTTGTGGCTATTAAGGAAAAATTAACCCCTTGTGAAGTTAGAGAACTCCCTAAAGGAAATGGTTTACCTTTATTGAGATGAATCACTTTCTCTTTATCATTGATTAGTTAAATATTGAGATAATTTATTTAAATTACTGATATTTGAATAATAGATACAAAATTAAAAAAAAAACTCAAATTTAAGGCATCACTAATCAACTTTATTTGATCTTGTGGAGTATTAAATTTTTCATTTATGGCAATTTATCCATCCATTTACTCAGTGAATCAAACGATTTAGAGAGAAAGTTTAATGATGAAAAACCAGCTTTTTCTTGATTTCAAAATACAAATTGTGTTTTTTCATGTGATGAGAAGGAAATATATCTGAAAATTAATAAAACATAATAAATAGCTCAAATTCTTAAATTCATCCCCCTTTAACATTTTCCCCCTTTGCTAAATGTAGTTAGATTTTTAATGCTAAATCCAGTGCCACCAACGCTTTTTGCTGTTCTCTAAATGAAGAGGCTATTTTTTACAAATGAAAAAGCGCGGCTACAAAAAATAAATAATGTTGCTAAAAATGTCCCTAAAATTTGTATAAAGCTTTGCGCCGCCGGCATTTTCGGTTGCCGTATTTGTATTTGCTCCATATGATGTGAAAGTTCGAGGTTTAAAACTCGATTTAAATCTTTTTTTTAACCCTTAGCTTTAATTTAAATTTCAATGAACAAAGCTGATTTAGTAAATCTTGTTGCAGCTCGTACAGAGCTCACAAAAACGGATGTTTCTTTAGTTGTTGATGCAGCTATTGAAACTATTGTTGATTCAGTAGTGGAAGGCAAAAAAGTCTCTTTACTAGGATTTGGCTCTTTTGAACCAAGAGATCGTTCTGCAAGACAGGGATTAAACCCTAAGACAGGCGAAAAAATAGCAATACCCGCTAAAAGAGTTCCAACATTCTCTGCAGGTAAACTTTTTAAGGATAGAGTTCAAGGGTAATCTTTTTAATCTATTTCTTCCTTTAATAACAAGGTGCTCTTTCAGGGCATCTTTTTTTTATTGCAATAAGATGTAATTAGATCAATGACCAAAACTTCTGCAGAAGTATCCAAAATTTTGAAATCTTAAAATTAATGAAATTTTTAATTATTTTATTCTTAAAATTTTTATTATTATCAAATTTTCTTATGGCAGAAACAATACCAACAAAGTTTAAAATTTTGAAACAATCTAGTGATTGTTTAAAAGATTCTCGATCCCAATTATGTAAAGAATTAGTTTCTGAAATAGAAAAACTTCAATTAGTAGTATTTGATCAAAATAGATTCAAATGTCAGTCAAGTTTATTGGGGCTGCAAACGGAAATTATTGAAGCTTATTTTTTTAATAATTTCTCAAATGAGAGAATTTCATTAATGATCCCATATGTGATTAAAAATTGTTAATTATTAAAATAATTAATTTTTTTGGAATATTATAAATTTGTTATTTAATTTGTAATGGTAAAAGGTTTTTCTGATAATGAAGTTAAGAATAATATTCAAAATACTCAAATAAAAGAAAAAAAAGGCTTAGCTGGTTTTCTTAAAGGCAAGAAATTTACTTACACTTTGCCGGGTAAAAAACAAATAAATATTTTTGGATCAATAGTAATAGGCTTAAATATGATTTTAGTATTGCTAGTCATCCTGTATTTAAAGAATCAAGAATTCCATGACTTTGTATTTAATGTTGGTCGTTAGCTATATTTTTAGATCGAAAAATTTTATTAGATGATATATTTAAATTTTAGAATTTCTTATGAAGGTAGTTACTTTAGTTTCTCAAGTATTTTTTTTATTAATAACTGTTCTATTTTTGATATATTTTCTAACAGGTTATGACTCTGCTTTTGAGGCAGACCAAAATTGTCATGCATATCTTTCAAGTTACGATAACCCATCTGGAAATTTTGGTTGTGATCATGATACTGAGACACATCAGTGGATACTTTACGAGTCCAATGAAAGTAAAGAACCAGCAAAAATTATTAAGAAATTCAGGTACAAGTTTTTATAAATCAATTTTCTTATAAAAAAACTTTGCAGATATAATTGAAATAAGCGCTGTAACTGTGAAAGTAAGATATTGATAAATGCTTCCTTCTAAATAGATTTTATTTTTATATAGAGGAAAATCGACTAAAGATCCTATAGTGCCCCAAATAATTATCCATACAGATATGTATAAGAATACTTTTATTGGATTAGATTTTTTTGCTTCCATTTTTAATTAATACCAAAAATTGAAGAAGTTACAGGTCTGCCGCTAAAAACTAACTCGGTTAATATGAGCATTAAAAATCCGATCATTGCTGCTCTACCATTTACAAGTTCAGCACTGCTATTAAATCCAAAAACATTCTTTACTTCATCTCCCTGATTGTCTACCCATTTTGAGTATTCATTATCAGTTGATGATGTATTAGTAAAATCATCTTTTTGATTTTCTATTGAAGAGCCGTTTTCTTGCATAGAAGTTTTTTATTTATTCTAGTAATTTTAAAACTAATTTATTATTAAATAAAAGGCGAAATTATAAAAATATTAAGACAAAAATTATTATCCATAAAAATTGTAATCTCAGAATTAATTGACAAATATATTTAATGTTTTCTCCAGTGCAATCATCTCCATTCGCATTGATTATTGGCTTTTCAATAATCTCATTTTTATACTTGCTTTTTCCACCCAATTTTATACTAGAAATATAAGCAAATATAGCTTCTGAAATCCCAGCATTAGGCGAATCATATTTTTTGCCATCAAGATAGCTTTTTTTTATGATTGATCCATACTCATTAATTTTGGGACTAACTAAAGGTAATGTGATTAAAACTAATCTTGAAGGAACAAACGTAAAAATATCGTCGATTTTTGCACTGAAAAAACCTAAATATCTAAAATAATCATATTTGTAACCTATCATTGAATCTAAAGTACTTATGGCTTTATAAGAAAAACCAAGCGATAAAGGCCCTGGCAGAAAAATTGAGAATTTCATCAAATAAATTCCAATAAAAATCCAAAATAGTGGCCCAAATATTCCATCAACAGAATTTTCGGTAAGACTTTCTGTACTTGATCTCAAAAGATGTTCTAAAGAAGATGAACTTACATCCCTACTTACTATCCTTTGTACCTTCTCTTTGATTATTCTCTTATTTTGGTCATTAATTTCTTCGCGTTCTATTAGCGCTGCAATTTCTTTAACACTTGAAATAAGTCCCTTAGTCGCAATGCAACTTGAAAGTCCAAAAAAAATTAGCAATCCACCAAAATAATTATTTCTTGATTGAAAATAACTGAGTTCTATCAATTTACCCAAACCAAAACTCATTCCAATGGTGGATACAGCTACGATTAAACCTCCCCAAAACAATATATTTTTATTTTCCCCAAAATTATTTATGAGGTAATCAGATATTTTTTTTATGTAAAAGCCAATTACTTGAACAGGGTGGATTAAAAATCTTGGATCGCCGATCAATAAATCAAAACCAATCGATCCAAGGAATATTAAAAGTAAATTTATTTCAGCCAACTGAACATCGAGCGCAGACCTTTACCCACTTTTTCAATTTCATGTTTTGAGTTCTCTTCTCTTAATTTTGTCATTAAGGGCTTGTTTTTATCGCATTCTTCCACAAAATTCTTAGCGAAAGTTCCATCTTGGATATCTTTTAGAATTTTTTGCATTTCTTTCTTTGTATCACTATTGATAAGTCTTTTACCACTTACATAATCTCCATATTCTGCAGTATTTGAAATGGAGTCTCTCATTTGAGATAAGCCTCCCTTAACCATTAAATCAACAATAAGTTTAACTTCATGTAAGCATTCGAAGTAAGCAAGTTCGGGTTGATAACCTGCCTCAACAAGAGTTTCGAATCCTGATTTAACCAGTTCTGATAATCCTCCGCATAAAACCGCTTGTTCGCCAAATAAATCAGTTTCTGTTTCTTCTTTGAAATTTGTTTCAAGAATCCCTGCTCTCGTTCCTCCGATACCTTTAGCGTAAGCCATTGCCAATGACCTTGCGCTTCCGGAAGAATCCTGCTCAACTGCAAACAGTGCTGGAACTCCTTGACCGTTCTGATATTCCCAACGAACAGTGTGTCCAGGTCCTTTTGGGGCAATCATTACAACATCCACAAAACTAGGAGGTTTGATAAGTCCGAATCTTATATTAAAGCCATGAGCAAAACTTAGTATCTTTCCTTCTTTTAAGTTTGGTTCTATTTCTTTAAGGTAAACCTTTTTCTGAAACTCATCGGGGAGGAGAATCATAATCCAGTCTGCTTTTTCGCAAGCTTCAGAAACGCTAAAGACTTCTAGACCATCGCTAATAGCTTTGCTTTCAGACTTACTTCCTTTATATAATCCAACAATTACATCCATACCGCTATCTTTAAGGTTTAGCGCATGTGCATGACCTTGTGATCCATATCCAATAATCGCGATTGTTTTATTATTTAAAAGACTTAGATCTGCATCTGTGTCGTAAAAGAGTTGGGTCATTAGTTGTAGCTTCTTTGCATTTGATAATTAATATTTTAGACATTAAGGTGGCAATAAACCAAAAAAATTATTAATTTAAAAAATTAAAATTAAAATATTAATTTAGAAAGTTTAAGACTGATTTGCTTCGCTTGGATGTGTAATTACTCTGTCGATTAATCCATAATTTTTTGCTTCTTCTGCACTTAGAAAATAATCTCTATCAGTATCCTTTTCAATTTTCTCAAATGATTGGCCTGTCATATCTGCCATAGACATGTTTAACATATCTTTAATTCTTAAAATTTCCTTAGCTTCTATTTCAATATCACTTGCTTGGCGTTGAGATGTCCCTCCTAAGGGTTGATGAATCATTATTCTGCTGTGGGGCAAAGCAACCCTTTTGCCTTTTGTACCAGCAGCTAATAGGAACGCTCCCATGGATGCTGCGAGGCCTACGCATATGGTTACTACATCACTTTTTACGTATTTAATAGTGTCATAAATTGCCAAGCCAGCAGTTACTGATCCTCCTGGGCTATTTATATACAGATAGATAGGTTTGGAATTATCATCTGAATCTAAATAAAGCATTTGCGCAACAAGGCTATTAGCAATACCATCATTCACTTCTTGTCCAAGAAAAAGAATTCTTTCAACACCTAGTCTTGTATATATATCGACCCATCTTTCATATTGACTTCCTGGAAGTCTGTAAGGCACGCTTGGAGTTCCTATTGGCATGATTTTAAAATAGTTTGTGTGAGTTAAATTTTATTTGGTAGATCTTTTTGACTTGCGAGTATTCTATCGATAACTCCATAATCTAGGGCTTCTTGTGGGTTGAGATAACTCATCCTGTCAGAGTCTTTTGAGAGTTCTTCAATGGTCTTTCCAGTATTACGAGATAGAATCTCCAGCATTGATTTTTTATTTTTCAAAACTTCCTCAGCTCTTATTTGGATATCGGTTGCTTGACCTCTTGCTCCGCTAATAGGTTGATGCAAAACAATAGAAGCATGTGGAAGAGCGGCTCTTTGTCCTTTAGTGCCAGATGAAAGAATAACTGCAGCAGTCCCCATTGCTTGTCCGATACATATCGTGTGTACTGGAGGTTTAATGTAGCTTATTGTATCGCAGATAGCGAAAGCCTCTGTTTCAAAACCTACTGCGTCACCAGTGTACCAACTTGTCCCAGTTGAATTGATATAGAAATAGATTGGTTTTTCTGGATCCTCAAACTCTAAATAAAGAAGTTGAGCAATGATTAGCTCAGTAACGTCCATTCCTAGTTGTCTTTTCGCATCATCATCTGAAAATAATGGTAAACCAAGATAAACAATTCGCTCTTTCAGTAAAAGAGAGGGGAGATCTGGGGGCGGGGTCCTCATAACGGTGTTTTCGCCGTAATAAGGAGCAGATACAGTCATTTGTATCACAAAATTAAGATTGAACTGATTCTAGCTAGATTTAGCCCTGTGTCGCTGGTGATTTAAAAGATTTGTTTGACTCAGGATTATTTATTAGTTTTCCAAAGACCATTCTTCCAGTAGGAGTTTGTAATGCTCCTGTGATGACAATATCTAATCTGCTTCCAACAAAATTCTTTGCCTCATCAATAACAACCATTGTGCCGTCATCTAAATATCCAATACCTTGCATTTTTTCTTTGCCTTCTCTCACGATTTTTATATTAAGTGACTCTCCTGGTTGTACTTCTGGCCTTAAAGCAATAACCAAATCACTCAAATTCATAACTTTTAATTCTTTAACTTCAGCGATTTGAGAAAGATTATAATCAGCCGTAATTAAAGTTCCTGACATATCCTCAGTAATTTTAAGGAGTTTTTCATCTACCCCATTACCTTCATACTTTGTTGGGTTTATTACAAGTCTTCTCCCATATAAATCTCTTAATTCTTTTAATAACTTGAGACCTCTTCTGCCTTTCGACCTTTTTTCATTACTGCTTGAGTCAGCTAAAGTTTGTAACTCATCAATTACACTTTGAGCAACAATTAATTGTCCTTCCAATAAGCCGCAACTTAATAGACCATTGATTCTTCCATCAATAATTACACTAGTATCTAGAATTTTTGGACTTGCAGCAGGGAGAATTCCTTCATTGACAAGATATGCATCAGTGTTATTTGGATTGAATAATCTCAATAATGTCCTTCCATGGGTATCTGCCAACTTATAACCAAGCACACCAAAGAAAATGTTGCTTAATATAGCTGCTAATGGTTTTGCGAAAAAAACCTCTCTAGGGAAGGGAATTAATAGTATTGGAGCTAGTAGGAGATTCGCAACAAGTAATCCTAAAATTAATCCAACAGACCTACTTATTAGTAAGTCCGTAGGCATTGTTCTTATTTGATCAAGAAAAGTCTTTCTAAGTTGAAGGAATACAAAACCAGCTGCTAATCCTACAAAAAAACCAATTATTGCTAAAACAATCCTAAAACCCTCTACATTAGATACCTGTTTGAGGATGTCTACTGGCAATAAATCAACACCAAGCCATCCTGAAGCAGCCCCAGACAATACAAATAAAATTAATACTAAGATATCCGTCATATCTATAATCTACTAGGATTTATTAATTGAGTAAATAAGGATTTTATTTTTTTCGATCCTTAATACTTTTTTGGAGCTTAAAAATGAATTTAGATTATGAATAAGTTTCCAAGAAGTGCTTATGTGCACATTCCTTTTTGCCACAGAAGGTGTTTTTATTGTGATTTTGCAGTTATTCCGCTAGGAAACGAAGTTGAAACTTTAAAAGGTTATGGAAGCAAAACAGTTAAAGAGTATTTGCAATTTTTATATAAAGAAATATTGTCAATTAAGCATAAATCACCTCTATCGACAATTTATATAGGAGGTGGTACACCATCAATTTTAGATCCTGCCCAAATCAAAGAATTAGTTGATCTTTTTAAAGAAAATTATGGAATTGACTATGGTGCTGAAATCACTATGGAGGTAGATCCAGCAAGTTTTACTCAAGATGATCTTTTCGGATTCATAAATGCTGGGATAAATAGATTTAGTCTTGGAGTACAAAGCTTTAATAATGAGATACTTCAAAAGTCGGGAAGGCGTCATTTGAAAGAAGATGCAGAGAAATCTTGTTTATGGTTGAAGAGAGAGTATGATTCTGGGTTAATAAAAAGCTGGAGTTTAGACTTAATTCAAAACTTGCCACTAAGTGGATTTAAAGAATGGCAAGATGACTTAAAAAAAGCAATTGCATTTTCACCACCTCATCTATCTATTTACGATTTAAATATTGAAAATGGCACTGTTTTTAAAAAATTAATTAATTTAGGCAAATTAAAACTCCCAAGTGATGAAGAAGCTTTTAGGAATAGTGAATCGACTCATTTAATTTTGAAAAACTCAGGGTATACAAGATATGAAATCTCAAACTATTGCCTTCCGCGACATCAGTCAAGACATAATAGAGTTTATTGGAGTGGTTTAGGCTGGTGGAGTTTTGGTCAAGGTTCCACTAGTTCACCTTGGGGGGAGAAGTATACTCGACCAAGAGTTAGTAAAGAATATAAAGAATGGGTAACTAGGCAAGACGAATTTAATTTAGATTCATCCCTTACTAATAAGGAGTTTGTTTATAAAGAACTTGATGAGAAAATAATGTTGGGATTAAGACTCAAAGAGGGTGTAGATATCAAAGAAGTGTTTAAAGAACAAAACTGGGAAAACAAAAAATTTGAAAGCAATTTCAGTAAATTGGTTAAAGAATGGGAAAGATTTCTTGTAAGTGGTCTACTAGTAAGAAAGGGGGATAGATTCTTTTTAAGTGAGCCTAATGGTATGGAACTTAGTAATCAAGTTCTTGTTTCTATGTTTAAGTGGTGGGATAAAATTAACTAAGTCTTTCAGAGTCTACCCATTCTTTTAATTTATCCTTAAATAATTTCTTTCCTTGGATAATTGGTTGGCAAAATGGGGGTTGATCATCATTGAGGCCTAACAAATCTGCAGTAACCCTTACTTGCCCATCGCAATAATTACCTGCGCCGATACCTATTGTGGGAATTGTTAAAGAATTTTGTATTTCTTTAGCAAGCAAATCAGGAATATGTTCAAGAACTATTGAAAAACATCCTAATTCTTCAAGAATTGAAGCCTCTTTCTTAATTTTTTCTTGGCTTGCTAAGCTTTCTCCTTGTTTTCTTAATCCAATATTTAGATAGCTTTGTGGTGTAAGACCTATATGACCCATAACAGGGATTCCCATTCTTATTAATCTAGAAATAACTTTTTGTATTTCTGGTTCAGCTCCTTCCACTTTTACAGCTTTTGCATAAGTGCTTTGAATGATTTTCCCTGCATATTCAACAGCCTTATCCTCACCACATTGGTAAGTCAGAAATGGCATATCTGAAACGACTAGAGGTTGTTCCTCAATTTTTTTCTTAAATCCCCTTGAAACAGCATTAGTATGATAAATTATGTTTTCTAAATTTATTGGCAATGTAGATTTGTATCCTAAGCAGACCATTGCTAATGAATCTCCTACTAGTACGAGATCAACATTTGCTTGTTCTGCAATAGATCCTGATATGGAGTCCCAAGCAGTTAGCGCAATGATTTTGCGAGATTTTTTTTTATAATTAACTAGGTCTGAAGGTAACATAATAAATTTATGTATCTTTTTTAATCAAGAATTGCTAGTATAATTTTGACTCGGCCTTTCGCGGTTTTAACGCCTAAACCTGGTCAGGACCGGAAGGTAGCAGCCACAAGGGATGCTTGAGGCAGGCGAGATAACCGAGTCACTCTATTTTACCCTCTTAACCAATATCTTTTTTATTTTGCCTTAATCTCAAAAACTCAGGAATACTTGCTCCTGATTCTTTATTGTCAGAAAAATTATATAAGGGTTGATTAGATAATCTGTTTTTTATTCTTTGCTGGTTTAATGGTTGGGTTGTTTCAAATCCTGTAGCAATTACAGTGACTTGTATCTCCCCTTCCATTGCCTCATCGACTACTGCACCAACAATAATATTCGCTTCTTGATCAACAACATCATAAATAATTTCAGATGCCGAGGTCATGTCTTCTAAGGTCATATCTTTGCCACCAGTAATGTTTATAACGCAGCCTTTAGCTCCATCAATTCTAGCTGCTTCTAATAAAGGACTATTCATTGCTGCCTGTGCTGCCTCTATAGCTCTCGATCTTCCTGAACCTATCCCTATCCCGAGAAGAGCAGTTCCAGCTTCCGTCATAACTGATCTTACGTCTGCAAAATCAACATTAACTAATCCTGGGCAAGTAATTATGTCACTAATGCCTTTGACGCCCATCCTTAGAACATCATCAGCATTCCTAAATGCTTCTTGAAGGGGAGCTCCTGCTATAACATCTTTTAATCGGTCATTTGGAATAACTATAAGAGTATCAACATTTTCAGCTAGTCTTGCGATCCCCTCCTCTGCTTGACGCATTCTTCTTTTCCCTTCAAAAGAAAATGGTTTGGTTACTATTCCTACTGTTAAAGCCCCACTTTGTTTGGCTACTTCTGCAACTACGGGAGCTGCTCCTGTACCAGTTCCTCCGCCCATTCCAGCGGCTATAAAAACTAGATCTGACCCTTCTAAAGCTTGTTGAAGGTCTTCTTTGGATTCTTCGGCGGCTTTTTGTCCAATACTTGGATTGCCACCTGCACCTAAACCTCTAGTGAGGTTTTGCCCAAGTTGAACTCTACTCTCTGCAGAAGATTGTATTAGGGCTTGTGCGTCGGTATTGAGGACTCTAAATGAAACTCCTTCCAAATCACTATTTATCATTCTATTGACTGCGTTACTGCCACCACCGCCTACACCAATAACTTCTATTTTGGCATTTTGGCTTGGAAGGATTTCTCTCGATTGATCAAAGTTTGGATTGTTACCGAAGCTCATCTCTTAATAGGAATCTAATACTAGTATTGGATGCATTATGAACTTACTGAGCTCATCTGTAGGAATTTGTTGAGGAAAATCCTAAAAATATTTATTTAATAAATATTTTGTTTTGAATGCAAAACCCATATCAACACTACAATAATTAAAAGAAATTACTCAAAATCATTTTTCAAATATTAGGGTTTGAACACTTTTATTTTTGGTTTATCTGGATTAGTAAGATCAATATTATCTATTTTTTTTGAAAAGCTATTTTTCTTTAATTCATTTTTAAGATTCTTGATTATTTGTAATTGATAGTTGATTAAATTTGGCTTAAATCCTAAGAATATTGTTTTTAAATCTTTTTCCTCAACGGTTAGAAATCCATCGGTTGAAAAAGTTATTTTAACTATGTCTAATTCATAATTCTCTATAGCGGTAAAAATTTCAGATAATATTTTTTTAAATTTTTCTTTCCATCCAAAAACTTCTATAGTTAATTTATTCAAATTTTTTTCATCCACATTTTGTTTATTTATAAAAATTCCATCTTTATCAATGAAGCCAAATATTTTTTTATCGTTTAATATTCTCTCACCGTAAGCTATTGGAATTCTTGAATTAATATGAACTTTCAAACCAAAAGGAAATAATTCTCTGTTTACAGAAACATTCTTGAGAGATAAATTTTGTTTTAACTCTTTTTCTAACAAATTAGTTTTAACAAAAATTAATCGGATAGGAAAATTTAAAGATGTATTTTTTACCACATCATTCTGCGAAAATAATTCACTACCAGAAATCCTAATGTCCTGAGTATCAACTCTTTTGAAAGTTTTTATGCTTATTGAGCATGTTAAAAATAAAAATGAAATGAGGAAAAAAAAGTTTCTATTTTTGTTTACTTTTTGGTTTGTCACAAATCACATCGAGCTTTTTCCATCAGTTGATTCATCCATTTTCTAGCTTGCTCTGCATCTGAAAATGGTACATCCATCTCTTTCCCATCCCCCACTAATCTCAACCTGCACTTACCTTGAGATTCACTTGTTAGAGGAGCTTCTCCTGAAGTTAGTGCCATTAATTCAACTAATTCCAGTTTTTTGATTGTAAAACAATCTTTTTCTTCAAATTTACCAGCTTCAAATGCGCTCCACTTTAACTCACCATCTTTTAAGGATGCTGCACCTGAACTATCTAACTTGCACAGTTCAGAATCACTCGCCCAATTTCTAAAAAGATTTTGCCTTCTTCTTTCTAACCATCCAAGTGCAGTTAATAAAATAAAAATTAAAAGTAATGGTAACCAAAGTAGTCCATGCAACATTTGATTTAAATTACAAATCTAAAGATATATCTACTAGTTTAGCCACAAGTTGTTCAATTTTTAAACCTGAAGCTTCCCAAAGCATTGGAAACATACTGTTTTTTGTAAAACCAGGAATTGTATTTATTTCATTTAGCAAAATTTTATTTGAAGATTTTTCTAAAAAGAAATCTACTCTTGCAAAACCGAAAATATTTAGTGCTCTACAACTTTTAATAGCAATTTCTTTAATTTCTTTTGTGATTTTGGAATCTATTTCGGCTGGGATAATTATTTTATTATTTGAGTAATATTTTGAATCGAAGTCATACCATTCACTTTCGTAATTTACCTCGCCTATCTCAGAGGTTAAGAGTTCTGAATTACCAATTATTCCGCATTCAATCTCCCTTACCTCTAAACCTTCCTCAATTAAGATTCTTGGATCTATTCCCCGAGCCTTTTCTAATGCTTGTAATATTTCTGATTCATTTTTGACTTTAGAGATGCCAAGAGATGATCCAGAGTTCGATGGTTTAACAAAAACAGGAAAATTTAATTTTTCTAAAATTTCATTAATTATTTTATTTTTTACTTTTTTATCGTTGAGATCTTCATTTTGAAAAACTAGGTAATTAACTTGTGGAAGTTTAAGATTTGAAAAAATTGTTTTCATCAATATTTTATCCATTCCAAGTGCAGAGCCAATAATTCCACATCCGACTAAAGGTTTCTTTTCAAATCTCAGTAAGCCATGAATTGATCCGTCTTCACCATTAAATCCATGTAAAAGAGGAAACCAAACATCAACATTTTGAAATTCAATTCCCTCAAGGAAGTTAATTTTTTCTTGATTAAAAATTTCTTGTTTTTTTGTTTTCTTGTTTTCAATTTCACCAATTAGGATTTTTTCTGAATCATCACTATCAAGCCAATCTCCATATTTGTTTATGTAAAAGGCTTTAACTGTAAAGCGAACTTTATTTATTTCTGAATTAAAGGCTTGATAAACTGTTTTCGCAGAGGATATTGATACTTCATGTTCATTGGAATTCCCGCCAAATATTAACCCAATACATTTTTTCTTACCTCCGATCATTTAGAAAAAAATCATAAATAAAGTTCGCCTGTTAAAGAAAAAGGTCTTGCTTCATTTATTCTGACATCAATTTCATCTCCCAATGAAAAATTAAAGTTTATGTTTTTGGGAATCTCTACGAAAGTTAATCTATTTGTTCTAGTTCTACCCATAATTTGAGAGGAATTTTTTGGATTTAAACCCTCAATTAAAATGCTTTCTATATTATTGATATATCTTTGATTTCTACTCCTAGCGGTTTTCTCGACCAAATCATTAATTTCCTGTAATCTAGCTTTTTTTACCTCTTCCGAAAGTTGATTCGTCCAGACTGCTGCAGGCGTATTTGGTCTTGGAGAGTATGCTGCTGTATTCACCTGATCAAAGCCAATTTCTGATATTAGCTTTAATGTATCTTGATATTGTTGTTCGGTTTCTCCTGGGAAAGCAACTATCGCGTCAGCTGTGATTGATGCATCTGGCATTAACGACCTTATGTTCTCGATAATATTTTTATACTTATTAATAGAATATCCTCTGGACATTTGCTTTAAAATTTCATCATTTCCACTTTGGAAGGGGATATGGAAATGTTCACAGACTTTATCAAGTTCATAACATGCTTGAATCAACCTTTTTGAAAAATATCTTGGATGACTAGTGGCAAATCTTATTCTGCGAATTCCTTTAACATCATGAATATAATACAAAAGATCAGTTAGTGTATTCTCTTTTCTCCCCTCTTTTGTAGTTCCTGGAAGGTCTCTACCATAAGCATCAATGTTCTGACCCAAAAGAGTAATTTCTTTAAAATTATCATGAGCTAATTTTTTGATCTCAGTTTTTATCGCATGCGGATATCTTGATTGCTCTTTTCCTCTGACAGAGGGAACTACACAATATGAACATCTTTCATTACATCCATAGATGATATTAACCCAGCCACAAATAGAGCTTTCTCTTCTAGCACTTGTTATATCTTCAGAAATGAAGGTTTCATCTGTAGCGGCAACTTGATTTCCTAAATTAACTTTCCCCAGAAGATTCTCAAGATTATTTACGTGTTGAGGCCCCATAACCAGATCAAGTTCTGGGACTCTTCTTAGTAAGGATTCTCCCTCTTGCTGAGCAAGACATCCTGCAACAACAAGTTTTAAGCTAGGTGTTTTGTGCTTTCTTTTTGCTTGTCTTCCTAGAAAGCTATAAACTTTTTGCTCTGCATTATCTCTTATAGTGCATGTATTGTATAAGACCAAATCGGCATTTGATTCATTATCTGCTCTGGTGTATCCCATTTTCTCTAATGTCCCGGCCATTCTCTCAGAATCAGCCTTATTCATTTGGCATCCAAATGTGGTTATCCAATAACTGCCAGTAGTTGAATTCCTTTGAGTTTTTTTTTCGTCTGATTTTGTTTTTGTTAGCACTTTGCTAGTAATTTTTTATGATTCGTTAATTCAAAATTACAAGTTAAATAATTTTGCTGCAATATTTTTGAGGGCGAGCGAGGGGATTCGAACCCCCGAATAGCGGCGCCACAAGCCGCTGCCTTAACCACTTGGCGACGCCCGCCTCACATTTATAAATTTAACAACTCAAGGGGAATTTTTCATAGTTATTTTATCTTTTAGCGAAATTTGAATTATTTTCTAATTCAGTAAAGTTTTCTTATGTTTTAAAATAAAAGAAAATTTAAAAAATTGAGTAATTCCGGCACAGCTGAGGTTCTTATTCCCAGAAGCCTTTGTTTAATAGAAGATATAGATAACCTCATTATCGATATAGAGGATTTATGTTCAGTTTCCATTAGTTGGGAGGATGGATTTGTTTCTGAGCTAAAGCCTTTAAAAAATAAAGTTACAAAACCAAAAAATATTTTATTCCCAAGATTTGTTGAAACGCATTCGCATTTTGATAAATCTTTTATATGGTCAGACTTTCCTAATCTGGAATCAAACTATGGAGGAGCACTATCAGTAAATCTTGAAGAACATAAAACTAGAACTACAGATAAGGTTCTTGAAAGAGTAGAGAAATCATTAAAACTAGCCATTCAAAATGGATACCGAGCTATCAGAAGTCATATTGATACTTATGTAAGTCAACCTATTGATATTTGGATTGAACTTTTTAAATTACAAAAAAAATTTTCATCTGAGTTGACTTTACAATTCGTTGCTCTAGCTCCATTGGAATTCTGGGATACAGCTAATGGAGAAGAGTTGGCAAAAATATTTTCCTCTAATGGAGGCATTTTAGGAGGTGTTATTGTACCCCCTTTCAATAAAAAAAATACAAGCAAATTTCTCGCAAAGATGCTTCTTCTTGCGAGTAAATATAAATTAGAAATTGATTTGCATATAGACGAGTCAATTATTGAGCCTGGAGCGGGAATAAAAGTTTTATTAGAAACAATAGAAAATTTAAAAATTAATAGTATTCCGATCACTTGTAGTCATTTGAGTAGTCTTATTTCCTTAAGTAATAGAGAGATCTTAAATTTGGGAGAAAAAATGGCTGAGAAAAATATTAAGGTTATTGCCTTACCCCTAACAAATTTTTGGCTGCTCAATCGAAGTAATAAAACTACATCATTAAAAAGACCAGTTGCGCCAATAAAGCAATTACAAAAATCACATGTGGATGTATCTCTGGGTAGTGATAATGTTCAAGACCCTTGGTACCCATTTGGTAATTTTGATCCTTTTTATACGTTGTCTTGCTCGATACCTATGCTTCAACTAAATCCCTGGGAGAGAATGACTCTATCTTCTATTTTTTTAGCTCCAAGCAGATTACTAAATTTAAAATGGGATGGTTTAATTAAAAGGGGTTGCCCTGCTGACTTTGTAATTCTAGATGCACAAAGATGGGCAGATGTTTTTTCGACTTCTTTAAATAGAAAAGTATATATAAAAGGCGATTTATATTGCTAATCGACTAATTTATATAAAACACAAAAAATTTTATTAATGACGTCAAATAGTCTTAAATTTTTAGACAAATTTAGGGAAGTCAAAAACTTAGAGATTATTGAAAGCCAATCCGATGTGAAAAGACTTTCAAAAGATTTTTATAACTACTCTCCAATACTTTCTGAAAGATTAGATGAATGTATCGCTGATTTGGTGGTAAGACCCAATAACCATAACGCGGTGAAGAATGTAGCAAAAATTTGTTGGGAATTTTCTATCCCTCTTACTTTACGGGGTTCAGGTACAGGCAATTATGGACAAGCTGTTCCATTGTTTAAAGGAGTAGTAATGCAGATGAGTCATTTTAATAAGTTAGAAGAATTTGATCCAGATACAGGTTTTGTAAAAGTACAGTCTGGATGTGTGATGGGAGATTTGAATAAACAATTAGAAAAGTATGGAAGGGAATTAAGGTTGCTTCCTAGTACTTGGAAAACCGCTACAATTGGAGGCTTTATTGCAGGTGGGTCAGGAGGTATTGGGTCCATTAGGTGGGGGTTTTTAAGAGATCCAGGTAATCTTATTGGTTTAGAAGCAGTGACTATGAATGAAAAACCTGATTTATTAAAATTTGATGCTGAAGAATCCGAACCTCTTAATCATGCTTATGGGACTAATGGAATAATTACTTCTTTATTACTTGCTACTGATATCAAGCGTAAGTGGTATTCAATAGTTATCGACTGCATTGAATTTGAAAAAACAATAGAAATATTAAAAACTCTTACAAGCGCGGCAATTGATCTGAAACTAGGAGCAATTCTTGAAGAAGAAATTGTAGATCAAATGCCAAAATGGTTTAAAAGTAATTATAGAAGTCACAAGATATTAATTCAATCTACTCTTGGAGGAACAAAAACGATCGAGTTGATTTGTAAAAAATTCAAAGTTGAATTTACCCTCCTTGGGGAGGAAGAAAAACTCGTTAATGGAATTTCTGAAGTTGTATGGAATCATACAACTCTTCATATGAGGTCAAGGGATAAAAATTGGACTTATTTACAGATGCTTTTGCCACTTAATAATGAACTGGCGTTAATTAATTTTTTGAGAAAAAAATGGGGTAAAAAAGTTCTTTGGCATTTAGAGGCAGTTTCTCAACAAGGATCACCGCGATTAGCGGCTTTGCCTGTCTTAAAGTGGAATGGGAGAGATGAATTAAATGAAATAATGGAAGATTGTAAGAAACTTGGTGCTTTTATTTTTAATCCCCATGTTTTAACTGTCGAAGGAGGAGGTCTAGGAGTGGTTGATGCAGATCAAGTAAAAGCGAAATTAAAATTTGATCCTAAAGGGCTATTAAATCCAGGGAAATTGGAAGGTTGGGAAGTAAAGGAACAATTTAATATTTAACATTTCTGTTTATTTGCAAATTTAATAAATTCAGCAACTAAAAAAATAGAACCTGTCATAACAGGAAGATTAGGTGGCCATTTTTCTAGGGAAAATAAATACTCAATGGCACTTTCAAATGTTTTAAATTCAATTGTTTTTTGAAAGTCAATTTCTTTAATTTGAGAGAGATCGTTTAACTGCCAACTAGGTTGGTTTGGAACTGGCACAATTAATAAGTGATCATTTTTCTTTAGAAGTGTTTTTAATATTGCGTAAATATCTTTTTGTCTTTGGACACCAACAATCCAATAAATTCCTTTATCTTGATTCTCCCAAGTTCTTCTCTCATTAGAGAGTGCTTTTGCAGCAGGATAATTATGCGCACAATCTACAAGAATTTCCTTGTTCAAATAATTTATTATTTCTAGCCTACCTTTCCAAACTGTATTTTTAAGACCTTCAGATATGTGTTTTTCTTTAATATTATATCCCAAATTATTTAGTGCTTTAATTGCTCCAACAGCTACTGAAGCATTTTGCTTTTGGAAAATCCCTTTTAATCCAAGCTCATAGCTGTTTGAAATTGAATCTTTCCAGATAATTTCTGCTCCAACCTCTTTAACTTTTTTGGTTATTAAATTTTCAACTTGACTATTTTGGCTGCAAGAGATCACAATTGAGCTTTTTTCAATAACTGCTAATTTTTCTTTGGCAATTTTTTCAATCGTATCTCCAAGAAATTCTTTATGGTCTAAGCCAATATTCCCAATAGCAATTATTGGTCTAGATTTATGGGCTGTTGTTGCGTCTAATCTTCCCCCTAAGCCAGCTTCAAGAATGAGCAATTCAACTTTTTTATTGTCAAAAAAATTTAGTGCGCAACAAATGATTTTTTCAAAAGGAGTTAATTCAAATGTTGAAAAATTTTTTTCTATTAATCTATAGATTTTTTCAAAATCAGTTTTGTTAATATTTTTTTTATTAACTCTAATCCTCTCGCATACGTCCAAAAGATGTGGAGATGTGGTTACACCAAAATTCCTTTTAGCTTCAAAAAGTATACTTTCTAAATATGCTGCGATTGATCCTTTCCCATTGGTTCCAATAATTTGTATCGCAGGGACATTCTCGCAAGGATTACCAAGTTCTTGAATTACTTTTTTAATCCTTGATAAACCTAACTTGATATTATCCCTTTCATATTTAGGTGATAATAATTCAACAATTTTTAAATCTGCATTTTTCAAAATTTAAATTTCTATAACTCTTCAAAAATTAAATTTAGCTTATTCAAAAGAATGTTAATTTCTCTTCGAGATATAACTAACGGAGGGACAATCCTTACAACGTTTCCTCCTGCAGGAACTATCAGTAATCCTTTATCAAAAGCTTTTAATGTAATTTTTTTTGCATCAGCATAATCATCATTGATCACAAGACCTTGTATTAAACCTAAACCTCTTATCCCAGTTATGATATTTGGAAATTTTTCTGACAATTCTTCAAATCCAGCACTTAATTGTTCCCCTCTTAGATAAACATTATTGATAAGATTTCTTCTGTTTATCTCTTCTAGTACAGTCAGGGCAGCTCTACAGGCGAAAGGGTTCCCCCCAAAAGTACTTGCATGATCACCTGGAGAAAAAATGTTGGCTTTTTCTTTTACCAATAATGCACCTATTGCATGACCTCCTCCTAATCCTTTAGCAAGGGTGAATCCATCAGGTTCAATTCCTAAATTCTCATAACCCCACATTTTTCCAGTTCGACCTACGCCACTTTGGACCTCATCTAAAATGAGAAGAGAATTATATTTATCACATATATCTCTCAGGCTTTTGAAAAATAATTTACTTCCAGGAATTACCCCGCCTTCTCCTTGTATTGGTTCAACTAAAACGCCAGAAATTTTTTGATCCTTATTTTCACACTCTTCAAATAATTTTTTTACCGAATCAAAATTGTTAAATTTAAAAAATTTGAACCCTTGAATCATCGGTTCGAAACCTTTTTGATATTTGGGCTGTCCAGTAGCACTCAAGGCTGCCAGCGTCCTTCCGTGAAAGCTGGATTCTGCTGCGAGAATAATTGATTCTTTCCCATTATTTGTTGTATTTCCATATTTTTTAATTAATTTAATTGCTGATTCATTTGCTTCCGCACCACTGTTGCAGAAGAAAACACTTTTGGCACAACTCATATTGGTTAAAGTTCTGCTTAATTGTTCTTGTTCTTCAATGTTGTAGAGATTGGATATATGCTGAATCTTTTTTAGTTGAGTTGATAGCCTTCTTCTTAAAACTCTATCGCTATGTCCAAGGCTACAAGTTGCTATACCAGCGACTGCATCAAGATACTTTTTACCTGTTTTATCCCAAAGCCAACAACCTTTTCCTTTTTTGAAAGATATTTCGAATCGACTATAAGTATTCATCAAAGTGGGAGCGGTCGGACTTGAACCGACATACCCGAAGGTGCCGCATTTTGAGTGCGGTGCGTCTACCAATTCCACCACGCTCCCAAGGCTTTTGAAAAAATTAACTTTTTTTATTATAACAAAAATCAACATATTGACTATTGTTTTAGTCAAGGAACAGTGATCAAGATAAAGTTTGTTAATAGTTAATTTTTTCGATAGAAAATTAGAATTATATTTATAGAATTTGCTGACAAAAAGTAAGGAAAAAATAAATCTTAAGACATGTTTGATACATTTTTGTGCTTAAATGTAAGTAAAAGACCTTTTTAAAAGGGGAAAACTTTATATTTAGTAATATTGTGTTATATTAAATAAAAAAACAAATGTCCAAAATTCAAGCTAGAAAATTATCCTTAAAATTTGTCCCTTATCTCTTTGTTGCAGTGACTATATTGACAGCATTTGGATCTAATACTGGAACTTGGGCATGAATGAATTTAATTTTAATGGTTTAAATAAAATTTGGTCTAATCGCTTTTTAGTACTGTTGTTATTATTTTTGGGCTGTATCTCACTAATCAATATTGCCTACGTTTGATTAAATTCTCTTGGCATTCTGGAAAAAACTAAGCTGCTTTGAGTTTTGGAAGATTCTCAGATTTAGATTCAATCTTATATCCATTCTCTTCAAAAGTACTTTTATTAATCTCTCTAATTATCTTAATACCTAAATTTTTTAGTTTGAATTCAAAATTTTCATAACCTCTATCTAAATGTTCTAATCCATAGATCTTACTAATACCTTTTGCGATGATTCCTGCAATTATTAACGCAGCTGATGACCTTAAATCTGTGCTAACAAGATTCATCCCATTTATTGTTTTAACACCTTTGATGTAAGCTACGTTTTTGTTTAGTTTTATACGAGCACCCATTTCATTAAGTAAATAAATATGATTCATTCTGTTTTCGAAAATTGTTTCGGTTATCTTTGATTCACCATTTGCGATTGTCATTAGAGTTGTAAATGGTGCCTGCAAATCAGTAGGAAAGCCTGGAAAAGGAGCTGTTTCAATATCTACTCCTTTAATCTCTTTACTCTTGATAGAAATCGAATTGCCTTTAATCGTAATTTTACTCCCACTCTCTTGAAGCTTATTAGTAACAGCTTCGAGATGATGAGGGATTACTGGAGAAATTGTTATTGAAGAGGAAGTCGCAGCAGCAGCTATAAGAAAAGTTCCAGCTTCTATTCGGTCTGGAATTACCTTATGAGTACAACCGCCAAGCTTATTAACACCATCAATAATTATTATTTCTTTACCGGAGTCATAAATTTTTGCCCCCATTTTATTAAGCATTTGGCATAAATCTTGAACTTCAGGCTCTCTAGCAGCATTTTCAATAGTAGTTCTTCCTTTAGCTAAAGATGCTGCCATTATTAAAGTTTCAGTCGCACCTACACTTGGACACTTTAATTTAATATGAGTGCCCAGAAGTCTATTTTTGTTCCCCCTTATTTTTGCCTTGACAATTCCCTCTTCAATAATAATTTCTGCACCTAATGCGATTAGTCCATTAATGTGCTCTTCTATTGGTCTTGAGCCAATGTTGCATCCACCTGGTAAGGGCACTTGAGCTTCTCCAAATTTAGTTAATAGTGCACCTATACAAAAGAAACTAGCTCTTAATCCTTTAACAAGTTCATAAGGAAGTTCTTTAATCGAAATAGTTGTTGGATCTATTTCTAGTTGGTTATTTTTATGAACTAAATTCACTCCTAAATTTTTTAGGATATTCCCCATTTTTTCAATATCTGTGAGAAAAGGTACATTTTCAAGAATTATTTTTTCATTAGTTAGCAATGATGAAGCTAGTAAAACTAGGGCGGAATTTTTCGCACCACTTATCCTAACTATTCCATTTAACTTGCCTTGGCCAAGAATCTTTAAATTTTGCGATTTAAGATATGACTTCGTTTTGCTTCCGCAAATCATTAAGACTAAATTTATTAGGTTCATCATGACAAACTAATAATATTAAGTCCACCCTATGTAACGTCATGAATATTAATTTAAAATGAAAATGTATTTTTTGATTTCTTGGGAAATAAAAATTTAATAAATTATTGATCAAAATATTTATGTAATTAAAATGTAGTTGATAACGAATTTTTCAAATTACCCATAGAAAATACTTTTTTAAAAATAACTAGTAAAAACAATAATCTAGTTAAAAGATTTAGATCATTTAAAAGAAGATCATCTCCAAAAGATCAAGACTTTTTTTGCATAGAGGGTACACATCTTATTGAAGAATTGCTGAAGTCTGGGAAAAATCCCTCTAAGATTTTAGTTACTGAAAAATGGCTAAGAAAGAACCAAAATCTAAGCAAAAAGTTTCATCAGTCATTAATAAATATTGTCTCTGAGGAAGTCTTGGCATCTGCGATTTCAACAATTAATCCAGATGGTATAGCAGCTTTAGTAGAGATTTCAGAAATACTTAATTATCAATTTAATATAAAAGATGATTTTGTTCTTGTTCTCGACAGGATTCAAGATCCTGGGAATATGGGCAATCTTTTTAGAACTGCTTTAGCTGCTGGTGTTGATGCAATTTTTTTAGCTGGAGGTGCGCACCCATTAGGCCAAAAGGTATTAAGAGCATCCTCTGGTGCAGTTTTTCATCTGCCATTTTTAAGATTTGATGGAACTGAAGAAGAAATATTAAATTCTTTACTTAAGTCTATGTCTGAATTATCAAATGTTGGATTTAAGATTTTCTCTACTAGTAGCCATAATGAGAGTTCAAAAAAACCTTCAAAACCGTA
>QCRA01000008.1 GCA_003212035.1 Prochlorococcus sp. AG-459-D04 | reverse complement strand
TAGATATATTAAAGAAAATAATACTTGGGAAATTATTGCCGTTTAATGATGACCGATTTAAGTTTAATTCGAAATTAATAACAAAAGGATATGGATGCTTTATCATAAGATTTTTGCCCACCAAGTACTCAAAGGAATCTCTTGATATCATCTTTTTTATTAGATTTGCCTTGAATAATTCTTGGTTAATATCATATGAAAGATTCAATAGTAAATTATCCAATGACTTGTCTATTAAATCAAAATTATTAAGAATCTGATTTTTTGGTAAATTACCCATTTGATTGATATTTTCTTTTTCTGGATGTCTTGGTTTTTCTACCTTTTCTTCACCTATTAACTCAAGAAGTGAGGAAATAAATTGTTTTTCAAATCCTAAATTTTCAAAAATATTGTTTTTAGATAAATAATTATTATGGTCGTTATTATCTAAATCAAGTGATACGAATTTCTCATAATTATGAGCTTGATAATATTCAGAAGTATTTGAAAAGTCATTACTTATCTCGAACCGAGTGGATTCTTTTAATTGAAAACCATCTTCATATTGAAATTTTTCTTTTTGATCATCCTTTGTTTTTGTGGAACTATCAAAAATAGTAAAATTAATTTCCTTATTTATATTTTTTTCAATTTCATTTATCTTTAATTGTTCTACTGTAAAAAAGGGCAAATTGGTAAAAATTAATTTACTTATTTTTTTTTCGAAAAGGCTACAGAATTCATTTTCATTTAAGAAATTATCATTAATTATTGGATAACCATATATTTGATTAAGGCCTTTATCTACAGAGATAAAAAGTAAATTTCTTACGAGATTAAGATAATGTTCATACGCCCTATATATATTTTTATTTAATATTCTTTTTTGTAGGTCTGCTCTCTCTAATTGAGAATTAATTTTATCTATATCTATGCAATTATTGAAATTATTCAAAACATTAAAGTGACTAGTTTGTTTGCATTGATGCAACCTCTTCAGCAAAGTCCATCTGATTTTTTTCAATACCTTCACCCAATGTATATCTTGTAAAGCGTCTTACTTTAATATTTTCCCCAATTTTTGCAGCTGCTTGTTTAACAAGATCCTCAACTGTTAGAGAACTATCTTTAATGTAGGGTTGTGAAAGCAAAACAAGCTCATTCAGTCTTTTTGCAATTCTCCCTTCAACTATTCTTTCTTTAATTTGTTCTGGTTTTCCTGACAAATCATCCCTGCCCATTTCAATCTGCTTTTCTTTTTCCACAACATCTTCTGGTATTTCATCAATTGATACATACTCAACATTTGGGCATGCTGCTACTTGCATTGAGACATCCTTCAGCAGAGATTGGAATATCTCGCCTCTAGCAACGAAATCAGTTTCACAATTTAACTCAAGTAAAACTCCGACTCTTGAACCAGTATGTATATAACTACCAATTGACCCTTCTGCCGCTACTCTTCCCGATTTCTTTTCAGCACTAGCTATGCCTTTCTTTCTTAACCACTCCAATGCTTTATCTAGATTTCCTTCGGTTTCGTTAAGTGCTTTTTTGCAGTCCATCATCCCTGCACCAGTTTTATCTCTAAGATCTTTTACAAGTTTTGCTGTAATGTTTCCCATTTGAAGTAATAAAAAATAGTGAATAGTAAGTTTTAATTTAGAATTTAATTTTTTCTTTCAGCATTAGAGCCCTTTCTACCCTCATTTATAGCATCTGCGAGTCTTCCTAAAATAAGTTGTACAGATCTAACGGCATCATCGTTACAAGGAATTGGAACTTCACACAAATCCGGATCGCAATTTGTATCCAACATTGATACTAATGAGATATCTAATTTTCTAGCTTCTAATACTGCATTAGATTCTCTTCTTTGGTCAACCAATACAACTACATCTGGTAGTCTTCTCATACCCTTAAGTCCACCTAAGTATTTTTGTAATCTTTCAAGTTCTCTTCTTAATACTGCAGCTTCTTTTTTTGGCCTCATTGCTATTGAACCACTACTTTCCATTCTTTCTAGATCCTTTAATCTTTCAATCCTAGCTTTCATTGTTGTCCAGTTAGTCAACATCCCTCCAAGCCATCTTTGATTTACATATGCAGCGCCACATCGTGTCGCTTCCTGAGCTACTACATCTGATGCTTGTTTTTTTGTACCGACAAATAGAAAACGTTTACCGCTTTTTGCAGCGTTTCTCGTCCATTTGTACGCATTGTTCATACACAATGCTGTTTTTACAAGATCAATAATATGAACTCCATTTCTCGCGCAATATATATACTTAGACATCTTGGGATTCCAACGTCTAGTTTGGTGCCCAAAATGAGCACCAGCTTCCATCATTTCTGATAGTGATACAACAGCCATAATTTAAAAAGGGTTTCGGGTTAGCCTCCATCTGACGGGGAATTAATATTAATAAATCACCCGAAACTGTCAGATGTGTGAGTTTTATTTCAACGATTCTAGCAAGTGATGTGTATTTCTAAAAGTTTTTATCTTAATTTGGTTAACTGTTTAATGTAAATCATATTTAGAGGGATCCTAAGTATCTCAAGTGCAAGTCTATTTCTTCTTACATTTACTAAGAATTTTAATAAAGGAAGAATTCTATCAACACTGATTAGTCCTCCCAAGCAAAGAATTTGCCAAAGTAAATTATGAATAGGCGTTAATTGAATCATAAATCTAACCCTTAAATTTGGATGTTTCTTATAGAACACTAAAGCCATTTTTGCTCTCTCTTTTTCTTGACCTATTAATGAATCTATTTGTTCGCAATTAAATGGCGGATGCCAATGAAAACCTACTGCATTTGGACATTTAATTAATTTTGTCCCAATTTTTTTTAGTCTTTCTCCAAGTTCTAAATCCTCCCAACCGTAAAGACTAAAAGAAGTATCAAATAATCCCACACTTAAAATCAATTCTTTTGATATCGCAACATTCCCAGTTGCAAAGTAAGCAAAAGAAGTGTCTGTTATTTTATGTTTTTCACTCTGAGGATTTAGAAAATTAGACGTATTGACTACCGAGCCATAGGTAAAACATTTTTTTTCATTTTTTCTCCAAGAGGCAAGTAATTTTTCTGTGTGGCAATTTATAAAATTGTCTAGAACAATAAGATCACTATCAATGAATATAATAATTTCATATTTTGATTTAATTACTCCCAGATTTCTCCCAAGTGCAGGCCCTCCATGTTCTTGCTGAAATAGAATAACGTGTGGGAGATTTGCTTTGTTTTTATTTATCCATGAGGTTGTCCCATCAGTTGATCCATCATCAACTACTATTACTTCATAATTACTGATATTTGTATTTAATTTTTGATTCTCAAGCGCAAAAAGACATTTCTCTAATATAGGTAATCTATTGTAAGTCGGTATAACAATACTTACATTCATAATTATGTCTTAAATATGCATAATATGTTGAATTCCAAAGGATAAAAATAAAAGATATTCCCTAATCAGCTGCACCGCCATTATTTGCTGTACCTGTAACGTTTCCACCATCAGGTCTTCCATCGGTTCTTAATTTCCTTTTTTTGAATTTTCTAGCATAGGCTCGATTACGTTCCTGCTTTTCTTTTTTTAGATTCCTTCGCTTAGACATGAAATTTTTAACTTTCAATTATATTAGCTCACCATGAGCACCATATATTTTACCATCTTCCATATTTAAAATCCTATCAGCCATATCAGAAATTCTTGGATCATGCGTCACCATAAGTACAGAACAATTTTGCTCTTTTGCTAGTTTTCTCAAAAGGATTACTATTTCTCTTCCTGTGACGCTATCTAAAGCAGAAGTTGGTTCATCTGCTAATAAAAGTTTTGGGTTAGCAGATAAAGCTCGAGCAATTGCTACTCTCTGTTTCTGCCCACCAGATAAGTCATTTGGCAACTTTTTATGATGTTCCTCTAATCCTACTGCAGACAACCAATTCCGTGCTATTTCACGTCTTTGCAAATATGTTAAACCTTTTATTAAATCGGCGCCCATCTGTACATTTTGTTCTGCTGTTAAACATCTCAGAAGATTGTGACCTTGAAATATCATTCCAATACTTCTTCTAAGAATCTGACGCGTTTTCCTTGATGCTCCATTTAACTGATTATTTAATACAGTTAAATCTCCACTTTGACAGGTTCTCAAGGCACCAATTAATGTTAAAAGAGTCGTTTTACCACAACCAGAAGGTCCTTTTAAAAGAACCAACTCTCCTTTATCAATATTTAAATTAACGTCATTAAGAACTTGTTTTTTATTCTCATTTTTTCCATAAAAGTGACTCAAATTATTTATTGAGACAGTTTTAAGTTTTTTAGCATTATTTTTTGATTTATTAGCTTTAACCATTTATCTTTAATTGTTAAAAAATTTCGGCAGGATCAGCGTCAACCAATTTACGCATCGCAACAGCGGCGGACCCCATACACATAACTAAAACTAATACGAAAATTAAAATAGTTTTATCTGCGTCCATTATTATTGGGAGTTTAGTAGAACTTCTTATAACTGAGTAAAGTATTTGGCCAGAAAAATAGGCAGGTAAATAACCAAACAATGCCAATAAAAACCCCTCTCTAGCTACGACAAAGAAGAGGGACTTAAGTCTATACCCCATTGCCAATAAGGTAGCGTACTCTGGGAGGTGATCTGTAACGTCACTATAAAGAATTTGGTAAACTACCACACACCCAACAACGAAACCCATCAAGGCGCCCAAACTAAATATAAAACCTATTGCAGTACTATTTTTCCAATAATTCTTTTCAAATTCTATAAATTGTTTTTTTGTAAGAACCTTTACATCATTTGGGAGTGAGTTATTTAATATCCTTGAGATTAATTCAGGATCAGATCCTTTTTTTAGCTTCACCAAACCAATTTCTATACTGCCAGGAGGATTAGCAGGAAAAAGTCTTAAGAAGGTTTCTCGACTAGTTATCAAATTTCCATCAGCACCAAAAGATGGTCCCAACTCCACAAGGCCCTCAACAATTACTCTTTTCCCAGCGACCTCAGTCTCAACTTTTTTTTGAGATAAGAACCATTCTTCAATCGGTCCAAATTCAGGTCTAGATAGTTTGTCAAAAAGAACTCTTGATGGATTTCTTAATTTATAAGCTTTCTTTGAAAATCCCTCATCTAAAAGAAGTGAATCAGAGGGATTAAAACCTAATGCAAGTATTGATCTAGTTTTAAGATTTTCGGGATTTCTCCAAAGTAAATAATTTAGATTAACTGGAGCAGTTTTTTCAACATCTGCTACTGCGAGAGTTTGAATTAACCTTCTTTTTGGGAATCCACTCATGCTTATAGAACTTTTTGATCTGGGACTTATCAAAACAAGATCGGCATCCAGAAGTTTATGAATAGTTACGCTCGTGTCAAATAAACCATCTCTAAAACCTAATTGCATAAACATCAAAATCCCTGCAAAACTGATTCCAGCTATGGCAACTGCTAGCCTCAATGGTTGTCTAGTTAATAACAACCAAGCTAATGGTATTTTTCTAAATTTTAAAAAAGAAAAACTCATTAGGGAATAAATTTTGCAATCACTTTCATTCCTGCATAGTTTTGAACGATATCTATAGACTCTTGATCAAGTTTTACTAGTACCTCGATAATTCGCGAATCAGCATCACCTGTTGGATCAGTCGATAAAACTTTTCTTTGTTTTACCTGAGGACTAATCCTAATCACCTTCCCCTTAAGAATTTTTTGGAAACCGCCATTCTCACTGCTCAATTCAACATTCTGAGAGATAAAAACTCTATCGATGTCAGATTCATAAACCTCTATCAAAGCTTCCATTTTTTGATTAGAACCAATATCTAAGACTCCTTCATTTTTAGGCCTTTCCCCAACTCTCGTATTTATTCCAAGGATAAACCCATCAATTGGACTCCTTAGTTTTGAATTAAATAGATCTATCTTGATATTTTTTTGGTCTCCAATAAGGTTTATTTTCTGTTTTTGTAATTTTAATAATTCATCTTTTCTCTTTGAAAACTCTACAAAAGAATATACATCTTTGCTTAAAGCTAATTCATACCTCTGGATTTGATCTTTCTTGAGTGAAATTTCATCGTTAATAGTTTTAATTAGATTTTCATTTCTTTCAAGATCAGCAATTAACTTTTCTCCATTTTCAAAGATTGCGAGTATATCCCCTTTTTTTACGAAATCTCCTTCATTTATTAAAATTTCGATAATTCGAGGGGAAGAGCCAAACTGGCTTATGGGAGCTGCCAATTGCCTAATCTCTCCCGAAGGAGAAAGTTGACCTAGTGCGGCAACAGCTGTAATAGGGGGTATGAAATCTGAAGTTATTTCCTCTTTTAATTGTGAACTGGATTTATTATTTCCAGAACAGGAAAAAATCCCAAAAGATAATGGTGTAAATAATAATAAATAAACAAAAAAATTTTTAAATATTTTTAATTTCATTAAAAATCGAAAAGTACTGTTTTTATATAATTATTGACCCATTTTTCATCAAAATATTTTAGAAGCACCATGCTAGTCTTTTCATTTTTCATTTGTTGCACACAATAATTTTTTTGAAAATCTATTCTCTCTTGAATAATTTCCTCTTTAACTTCCTGTTTAGCTTTCTTACTTAATTTGATCAAAATAGAAAGGTATTGATCTACAATTCTGCAAAAATCATTTTTTTCAGATTTAATTTTTAAGGAAGCAAAAAATACATTCTTAGAAAAAATCCCCCCCCATTTAGGAATCTCTCTTAAAGAGGTAAAAGAACTTCTATCAACTCCAGAAAGTAATTTTTCATATTTCAAACCTTGATTTTGTGATGCCGGGGATAAATCAACAATGGCAGCAGAAACAATATCATTTATTTTTACCAAATCCATCCCAAAAATTGGAATGTCAAACTTTGGATCAGGAAAAAAAACGCAGTGTAAAATCTTAAGATTTTTTGAAAATTCTGCTACTTCAATATGTAACTTTCTAAATCCTTTTGCTTTATGAAATTCATTTTCAATATAAAATTCTCTGCCTATTTCGTTAGATACTACATTAGTTAAATTTGGATCAATTTTTATACTTTTGAGGTCCTCCAGCATGGATCTATGATCTCTGATATTTTGTAATAAGTCCAAAATAAGAGGGTCAGTTAATTTTGTTTTAGTTAAAGATTCAGACAACAAAGCTAAAAAGTACCAAAATAGAATTTAAATAGAGAACCTAAATGAACGTAGGAGATGTTAACTATTACACCCATTCAAGCAAAACTAGATGTGTGTTTGTGGATAATAAAGAATTGTCGCTTATAAGCATTGATATTTGGTGCAAAGCAGGTTCTTCATTTGAGGATTTTGATAAAAACGGCACTGCTCACTTTCTAGAACATATGATTTTTAAAGGATCTAACAAAATAATGCCAGGTGAGTTTGACCATAAAATTGAATCATTAGGCGGCATAAGTAACGCTTCAACAGGTTATGATGATGTACATTACCATGTCCTAGTTCCACAGAGTAACTTTAAAGAATCACTTGCTCTTTTGACAAATATTATCGTTGCTCCAAATTTTAATCCTGATGAATTTATAAAAGAAAAAGGGGTAGTTATTGATGAAATAAAACAACAAAATGATCAACCTGAAGAAAGATTATTTAATTATTTTTTGAAAAGGGTTTGGCTAGGTCCGAATTATGGCAATTCGATTCTGGGAACTGAAGATAGCATTAAAAACCTGGAGATAAATGACCTTGTGAAATTTCATAAGAAACATTACACTACCGAAAAAATTTGTTTTGCAATTGCTGGGAATCTCTCTGATAAAATTTATAAAATTTTTGAAAAAAGTGATCTATCTGGCATAAGTAAAAGTCCAAATTTAATAGATATAAAAAATAAACCTTCTTTAAAAATTAGGAATGGCAGAGAGTCAGTTAAGTTTGATAATTTAGAGTTTTCAAGAATATTTATGGCTTGGTTTATCCCAAACCTCAACAACCAAAAATATATTATAGGACTTGAGATATTAGCATCAATACTCTCTGTTGGGCGAAACAGCAGATTAGTTAAAAATTTAAAAGAAGATAGTAATCTTGTTGAATCAGTATATGTAGACGTAAATGCTGGAGAATTAGGCGGATTATTTATAATTGAAGCAAGTTGTGAGTACAAAGATATTGATTTTGTAGAAAAGAAAATTAATAAAACAATTGATGAGCTCTCAAATTGTAAAGCCTTGACTTTGGATGAAATAAAAAAAGCAATAAATATTGTGAAAAGTAATTATATTTTTAATTTAGAGACTTCTACACAACTTTCTTCATTTTTTGGAAATGAACTTCTTTGGGGGAGAAAATCTTCAATCAAAAATTTAGAAAGTCATTTGAATTATTGGAATGATTTGGATAATTTCAAGAAAATAACAAAATATATCCGTCGAGAAAAATTTACTTTAGTTGCATCCCCTGGTAAATGTTAGAAAGATATTTTTTAAATAATAAAAAAAGGAATTTTTCAACTGCTTCAATTTGGATTAAAGGAGGCAGTGATGTCGATAGTGTTGGCAAAAAAGGTATAAATAAGATACTAAGTTCATTACTTACAAGAGGATGTGAGGGTTTTAGTAATTACACTCTTTCGGAGTATATTGATTCCTACGGAGCAGAATTAAATCAAGAAGTATTTGAAGATGGTATTTCAATAAGCATTAAATCCCTAAATGAACATTTCAGTATATTATTCCCTTTATTAGATTTAATAATTAATAAACCTACTCTTTTAGAAAGAGAATTTCAAAAAGTAAAAAAATCCTCTATTGACTTTTTAAAAAAAGATAAAGAGAATCCGTTTAATATCTGTTTTGAAAAATGGAGAAGAATAGTTTACTCAAATCATCCTTATGCCTTTAATACAAATGGCAATACAAATGACGTCTCAAAGATTACATATGAAGATGTTTTGCTTGAGTTTAAAAATTTCAAAAGTCGATATAAGTATTTAATTTCAAATAATTTAGAAATTAATGGAGTAAGTATAGAAACATTAGAAAAAAAAACTTTTAAAGAAAAATCAAGACCTATAAATCATGATTTAAGTTCCAACAATAGATTTGATTTCAATAAAAATGATTCAAATCAAACAATAATAATGATCGGTAACCAAACTTGTTCTCGAAGAAGTAGTGAATATTTACCTCTTAAGGTTTTGGAGTCATATTTATCTTATGGAATGAGCGCAGCTTTATTTAAACTTTTTAGGGAAAAAAATGGAATCACTTACGATTTAGGTGTTTATTATCCTGTTAGAAGTGGGAATGCTCCATTTTTAGTTTATTTATCAGTATCTAATAAAAAAGCCCTTTTTGCTTTTGAACTTTTATCAAGTTTATGGAAAGATTTACTTTTAAATCCCTTGATTGATGATGAAATATTATTAGCCAAAGAAAAACTAAAAGGTTCTTTTCTATTGGGAAATCAGTCATTAGATGAAATTTTGCAGCGAAAAATACAATTAATTAGTTATGGTATGAACTTAATTTCTGAGCTCGATTTAAATTCTAAAATAGACGAAATATCTGCATTAGATATTCTTAAATTAACTAAAAAGTATTTTTCAAAACCTTTTCTGAGTATTTCTGGCAATCAAAAAACATGTTTAGAAATTTCTAAAAGGTGGAATCAAAACTTTTAAGTTAATTTTTCTCAATCTTATCAATATCGATCAAAAACGAACCTCTTCTAAACTTTACTTCAACAGTATCTGGAGATTTGATTGATAGAATTTCTCCAATTTCATCAATTGCCACTAGATCAGGTGGTCTTAACATTGGCATATTATCTGAAGTCTTCAAGTAAGACACCGGTGCAATCAATTTAACCTTATCCTTAATTTCAAATTTCATTTAAAAATTGGATACATCTAAAAGTAGTATAAGCACAAAGTTAGAGAAAATATCAACGAAATGCACTGATTCAGTTTAGAATCCTAGAATTGACTTTTACAAATTAATGAATCAGAAATTTAAAACATTAATTTTATGGGCTTTACCTATAGTTTTAGTAATAGCACTTTCCTACCAATTTTTATCTTCAAGCAATGTTGATTCCCTTAAATCTAATGGAACTACTGTAGCACCAAGAAATTCTGCGGTAGCAAGAGTTAGTTACGGCAGATTTTTAGATTACATTAATTCAGGAAGGGTTACATCTGTTGATATCTTTGAGGGAGGCAGAAATGCGGTTATAGAAACAATAGATTCGGATCTAGATAATAAAGTTCAAAGGTTGCGTGTCGACCTTCCAGGCTTAACGCCTGAACTTATAAGCATTTTAAAAAATGAGGGAATCAGTTTTGATGTTCATCCAGTTAAAACAGCCCCTCCCGCATTAGGAATTTTGGGTAATTTACTTTTCCCAGCTATTTTGATTGGAGGTCTAATTTTATTAGCCAGAAGGTCAAATGGCATGCCTGGAGGACCTGGGCAAGCAATGCAATTTGGGAAAACAAAAGCAAGATTTGCAATGGAAGCCGAAACAGGAGTCGTTTTCGATGATGTTGCAGGGGTTAATGAAGCTAAACAGGATTTAGAAGAAGTTGTCACTTTTCTGAAAAAACCAGAAAAATTTACTTCTGTAGGAGCAAGAATCCCGAAAGGTGTTCTATTGGTAGGACCTCCTGGGACTGGTAAAACTCTCTTAGCAAAAGCTATTGCTGGTGAAGCAGGTGTTCCATTTTTCTCATTATCAGGTTCTGAATTTGTTGAAATGTTTGTTGGAGTTGGTGCTAGTAGAGTAAGAGATCTTTTTAAGAGAGCTAAAGAAAATAGTCCTTGTTTAATTTTCATTGATGAAATCGATGCTGTTGGAAGGCAAAGAGGTGCTGGCATTGGTGGAGGTAATGATGAAAGAGAACAAACTCTCAATCAATTGCTTACTGAAATGGATGGCTTCGAAGGTAATAGCGGCATAATAATTATTGCAGCTACAAATAGACCTGATGTTCTTGATTCAGCTCTAATGAGACCTGGCAGATTTGATAGACAGGTAACTGTAGACGCACCTGATATCAAAGGAAGACTATCAATATTAGAAGTTCATGCTAGGAATAAGAAACTTAAAGAGGATTTGACACTTGAAAGCATTGCGAGAAGAACCCCAGGATTTACTGGAGCAGATTTGGCAAATTTATTAAATGAGGCTGCCATATTAACTGCCAGGAGGAGAAAGGACTCTATAAGTATTTCAGAAATTGACGACTCAGTAGATAGAATTGTCGCAGGAATGGAAGGCTCTCCTTTAACAGATGGTAGAAGCAAGAGATTAATTGCTTATCATGAAGTTGGCCATGCACTGATAGGTTCGCTTGTAAAAGCTCATGACCCAGTACAAAAAGTAACAGTTATTCCTAGAGGCCAAGCTAAAGGGTTAACTTGGTTTACACCAGACGATGAACAAACCCTTGTTAGCAGAGCGCAGCTTAAGGCAAGAATAATGGGCGCCTTAGGAGGCAGGGCTGCTGAAGATGTAGTTTTTGGAGAAGGTGAGATTACAACAGGAGCTGGAGGTGATTTTCAACAAGTTGCTTCTATGGCCCGACAAATGGTTACAAGATTTGGCATGAGTAATTTAGGTCCAATAGCTTTAGAAAGTGGAAATCAAGAAGTATTTGTTGGTAGAGATTTAATGACTAGGAGTGAAGTTTCTGATTCAATATCTAAACAAATTGATGAAAGTGTAAGAATAATGGTTAAGGAATGTTATAAAGAAACCTACGAAATAGTCAGTAAAAATAGAGAGGCTATGGACAAGATAGTTGATCTATTAATAGAAAAAGAAACATTAGACGGTGAAGAATTTGTAAATATTCTTTCCAAATACACTACTATTCCTGAGAAAGAAAGAACTCCTCAATTACTAAACTAGACCTTAATTGGTTTCTTATCAAGTACGAGATCAATTAATCCGTACTCAACTGCTTCATTTGGAGACATATAAAAATCTCTATCAGTGTCTTCTTTGATGGTGTCATAATCCTTACCAGTTCTCTCGGATAATTCTGTATTAAGACGTTCTTTTAAGAACAAAATTTCATCTGCTTGAATTCTTATGTCACTGGCCTGACCTCTAGCCCCTCCAAGTGGTTGATGAATCATTATTCTTGAGTGTCTAAGGCTGCTTCTTTTACCTTTAGTACCAGCTGCTAGCAAAAATGCACCCATACTAGCTGCTAAACCTACACAAACTGTATGAATGTCGGGTTTAACATGTTGCATTGTGTCAAAGATACCCAAACCATCATAAACAGATCCTCCGGGAGAATTTATATACATATAGATATCCTTGTCAGGGTCCTCTGCTTCAAGAAATAATAATTGAGCAACAATTCTATTGGCAGTTTCACTAGTAACTTGTTCTCCCAAAAAGATTATTCTCTCTCTTAATAATCTCGAATAAATATCAAAGACTCTTTCACTGCCACCAGATTCTTCTAAAACTAAAGGGATCATAATAATATTTATCTGTTTATTAGATATTAACGATATTGAGTCAACATACGCTAACCTTATTAAGGTTTACATATAAAAAATTGAAAGAAAAATTGACTGTTTCAGATAGCAAAAAGTTATTTCATGAAAAATTCCCTTTCGTCATTCCAGGTTTATATAAAAGAATAGTTGATGAAATGCTTGTAGAACTAAATCTTCTAAACCATCAAAATGAATTTAAGCAAGATTATCTCTTTTGTGTTGGTCTCACCGAAACATTCAAAGAATTAATGAAAGGATATCAACCTCAGAAACACTTGGATCTTCTTTTTGAATCTTTATGCAGTTCATCAAATTTTGAAGCTAATGAAATTAATGAAATATCTCAAAAATCTCAAAAGGAATTCAAGGATAAAACATCTAAAGATATTTTGAAATTATTAACAGAAAAAAGCAATTCTAAACTTTATCCTTCAAGGATTTTGAACTTAGGTGTTTACATATTAATTTCAAACTCACAAGATTTCAAAGAGGAAAAAGAATCAGGTACTAATAAGATTATTTATGATATTTTTGGGAAGTTAAGCCTATCTACTAATAAAGCAGAAAAAGATATCGGGATTTACAAAGCTAGTATTTCAAAAATGGAACAAGCAAAAGAATTAATTGAAGAGCTCAGAATTAAGGATAAGAAACAAGAACACAATAAGTGATCTCTATTTTTTTAATCTTTTTTTATCTTTCCAAGAGACATAAGAAATATAAATTACAGCGAATGTTATCAATATGAGTAAAAAAAATGATGTTAAAATAAGAAACTTACTTAGATAGACTTCATAAGTTAAAAATGAAATCATATATCAATTGATCCGTCACCATTCCTTCCCCAAACCACCATGGCAATTGAAAAAGTAAAAATTGCTGCCAATGCTGCCCAACCTATTTGAAAGATCATTAGAAATAAAGAGTTTTTATAAATATAACAGAACTTCAAAATTTTTTATTAATTTGAAAACTAAAGTTAATTTCTCAGAAACAAAATTTTCGCAATAGAATAAAATAAAAATTTTGAATTGGGAAGGCTTGTTTTAAATCATAGTTCAAATATAGAAGGTCTAATTCCCATTTTAAAAAAGTTAGCACTAAACATAAATATTAAGACTATCACTCCAGCTGCAATATCAAGGGTTAGGGGACGATCTTCTCATTTGATAATAAGATTGTCAGTTAAAACTATAAATGGTTATAAAGCAATAGCAAGAAAGGGTAAAACAGCCCAAGAAATTTTTATTTCAACAGATTTAAGTAAAGATGAATTAAAAAAAATTATTGATATTTATAATTGAAAAATTTAATATAAAGATAATTAGAAAACAGCTAGGAGAGAAACATTGAAATTGAGATTTAATATATCTATATTTTTATTGGTTTTTTTTTCATTTAGTAATGAATCATTCTCACTTACTGACTACCAAATTAAAAGATATTGCAAAAAAGAGAAAAGTGTATTCTTATGTATAAAAGATTTAAAAGAAAAAAGATCTAATCTCCAAAAAGGAAACCGTATAGAAATACCTGTAATAACCTATGAAGAGTAATTAAAAGTTGAATTTAAATTTCAAATTGTGATTCGAAAAGATTAAAAGCATTTTTATAGTTTGTGATAAGTTCCTCTGAATTATCAGTAAATCCTTGTCGCTCATAATCTTCTTTTAATTCATCATATAAGTAAACAACTCTGTTAAAAGCGCTCATATATTCTTTTTGTATGTCTTCATCATCGATATCATAGATTTTTGCCAATACTAATTCGACATTTTTTTTTGATGAATATATTTTTCTCTCAAAATCTTTATTTAACTTCCTTCTTTTTTTTGCCATTTAAAATTTTTAAATACAGATTAACAATACTCAAATTCATAGATAAATTAAATTAAAACTTATAAAATAAAAATATAGTTTTCAAATCAAAATAAAACCTCTACATTCCAAATAAATCATTCGATCATATGATTAAAAAGAAACAACTAATCATAAAGAGGTTAGGAATCAAAACTATGAAGCTAAGAAAATGAATACTTACGAAAACACAAAGAAAAAGAAAGATAAAGATAAAGATAAAGATCTTCCATGGTGGGTAGAGTTATTATTTGTTCAAATAGGCTTGCCAGATAAATTACTAGTAAAAATATTAAAAGCCCAAAAAACATCTAAAGAATTTTTTAAAAATGATAAAAGAACATTAATAACATTCCTTTTTTTGATTACTACATTGGCATATTTTTATCCTGTTATTAAACATGCAAAAAACAGATTAGATTGTGAAGCTATTGCTAAAAATTATATTATTAAAAATAAAAATATAATTGGTATTAATAATAGGGAAATAAGAATGTTATCAACAAATTTTTGTTATGGTGGCGAAGAAATCTATGAAATAGAAAATCTAAAAAAATAAAATTTAAGTATTCTTTATAAATCACCAACACAATATTATGATGTAATTTTAATTTTAATAAAGTTTAAATTTTAATTCTATGACTGATATAAAACAAAAAAAAGAAAACGTAAAAATGCATTTAAAAGATTTGAGGCAAAACTTAAAAAAAATGCATTTAGAAGTTACAGAAGAATTAGTATTACCGAAGCCAGATGATGTAAAAAAATTAATGAACAAAATGGATAAACTACTAAAATTAATTGAATCAAAATAGATTATTATTTAAATAATTTGGAATCATCAAAAGTAAAAAATGAACTTAGTTAAACAATTTTCACAAATAATTCTAATTACAATTTTCTTAAGTTCTTGCAGGACATCAATCAAGAAAGAGTATCCCATAAAAAATTTAGAAAAAAATATTAATGAGGTCTCTAATTCAGAAAAGAAAAGAATAGAAATAAAGTTTTCCTGTGGCGAGGATGGTATCTCAGAATACTTAGCCGATGGATGGAGTATTTTAAAAGAAGATTCCCAAGAAAAAATTTGCACCTGGAAATCTTTTCCTGCCACAAAAGATTGTAATATGGAAAAAGATAAAGGTTGTAAGATAACAATGCCAGATAATATAGGTGAAGAGAAAATTTATTTATTAGAAAAATAAACTTAAGAAATGACTGCAAAATCTGAACAGATAGTTGATTTAATCTTTAAGAAATTAAAAAATTATAAGAAAAAAAAAATATTTTTAGATAAAGAAAATTTGGATAAATTTATTTTTTCACTTTTCAAAGAAAGCTGAATATAAGTACTATTTAATTTGACTGCTATAGTTAAATTAATTTTTTAATTAATAAATATATGGATAATTTTTCTTCATTAACCATTATTTTGGCCATAATATTTACTATAAGTCTTTATTTTTTATTAAAGGTTACTTCGAGTACTAAGAATTAGAAATTTATGCATTGTTTTTAAATAATTGGATCATCCCTTAGTAGTAAAACTGTATGCTTATTTAACCCATCATTAATCCATTCCTTGTATTCTTCAATAACGCACTTTTTGTCAGAATTATCTAATAAATTAATTCTATTTTTTGCATTATCTAAAGCTAATTTAATACAAAATTTATAATCTTTTGATTTTTCTAGCATGAGTTTTAATTTGATACTAGTAAAAATAATTTCTCATACTGTATTGAAAATTACAATAATAATCTTTCATTTGATAAGAGTATCAAGCAATACTGAAGAATTTTTAATATATTTGTGATAATCATGTTTTATTAAACAACTATGTCATACGAAGCAGGCAGCAAAGAATGTAGACATTTAATTGAAGCCAAGGAAAGCCTTCTATCAACATTAGATGCGTTAAGCAATATACATTCAACCGATCTAATACAAATCCAAATCAAAGAAATTTACAATAAATTGGAACAAATGCACGATAATCGAAAAAAAATAGAATCAGCTACAAATTATCTTTGAATATCTTCAAATCAAGCACAAATTTCAAAATTGGCTTTTTATCTTCCTTACTTTTTTTTCTGACAATAAATCCAATAAAGCGTCAAGTTGTGCATGTACTTCCTTTGCTTCATTAAGATCTGGCAATAAATCTTCTTTGATAAGCATTTGATGCATCTCTCTAAGTTCTAACCTTATGTACCTAAGGTGAGAACATACTTCCTCTCTCTTAGTTGCACTCATATTTGCTTTATAGTCTTAACATTATACAATACGGTCTTTTTGGAATCCGATATTAACTCTGTTGAATTGAAAAATTATTTCAAAATCAAAAACATATCAAAACCTTTTAAAGTTGCGTTGTAGTAGTATATCCTTCATGAAAAAGAAAAAATCCAAAAAAAAACAAACTAATTCAAATTCAATAGATCAGAAATTAGGACAAACAAAAAACTCTGCAAAATTAGTTCTTTTTGTATTTGGAATTGGTCCAATAATTGGCATCATAATATTTTTATATAGTAAGGGATTTTTTAATTCGGCCCCTACGTAAACTTAAATAATGAAAATTAAATTTCGATAATTAATTTTTAATAAAATTAAAAAATAATTATTGAAATTTTTTTAATGAAAATATCCTAAATTCAGCCATTTTTCTAGCATTTTCAGGATTAGATATTAAAAAAGGGTGTTCTGATAAAAGTTCAAATACCTTATCTATCTTTGATCGTATATCAACACAATCAATATTTTCCCATTCCTCATCAAATGACATTGCAAAGCTATCAGCATTATCGTATAAATTATCTTTCATAATATTTGGAATTAAATTAAGAAAATTTCAGAAATCCGACCAAATCTGAAAGAGTAATTAGAAAAAGCACATAAAGCTATCTTCATTACTATTTGAGAAATAACTTTGTATGAGTACTCTTTAAAATTATACTTTAATCTCATTATTTAAATTTATAGATAATTGCTATTAATCAAAATCTGACTTGATTTGACAGAAGTGTTACAATATTGACATAAGTAAAGATTTATGGAAAATAAAGTTAAAAGAATAGGATATCTCCCTAGAAAAAGAGTACTTGAAATTATTGATGAAATATCAAAGAGCGAATCTATAAGTAGATCTAAGGTAGTGGGAATATTAGTTGAGGAAGCATTAGATGCCAGAGGAATTGCGAATTTTGGATATAGTAATATCAGTAAGACAAATAAATACAAGTCGGATAATTTTAAAGATCTCCATAATGAGAATGCCCACTTAAAAGATACTGAAGACGAATTTGTTGATGATAGTGGATACACAGTTTCAACTCACAAAACTTTAGACCGCTCAATATCTTCTGCAGATATTGAATTAGCAAATAAAATAAATATTCTTAAGGAATCAGGATTAATATGACTTTTATTGAGTAATTATTTTATTTTTTAATGCATAACATTGAATCATTGTTTATTCTTAATCAAGAATAATATTCTTTTTAAATAATTCGAATATTAAATCCTTTCTAATATTAATTTTGTAATAAAAAAATGAAAGATATTAAATGTCCTTCATGCGGCAAAACTTTCCGAATTGATCCCAGCAGCTTTGAAGAAATACTTCTTCAGATAAAAGACGAAGAATTTAACAAACAGATAAAAGAAAGACTTATTTTGGCTGAAGAAGATAACAAAAAAACTTTGGAAATTTTAAAGCGAGAGTTAAAAATAAAGTTAATAGAGCAAAATCGCATTAAAGAGTTTGAGATCCAAACTCTTGAATCTAAATTAAAAATAGCTGAAGAGAAGAAAACATATGCTATTAATGATTTAAAAAATCAAGCAACAAATAAAATTAATTCACTGAATAATGAATTAACCAAGTTAAAGGATGAAATTAAAAACCAGTCTTTAATTTCAGAATTATCTTTAAAAAACAAAGTTAGTGAAGCTGTTTCTAATTTAGAAAAAGAAAACTCATCATTAACAAATTCCATTGAAAAGATGAGGCTAGAACATTCAATTAATGAAAAATTAATCGAAGAAAAGTTTAAAAGCAAAATTAGTGAAAGGGACCTGACTATTCAGGAGTTAAGAGAAATGAAATCCAGATTATCTACAAAGATGGTAGGGGAAACCTTAGAAATCCATTGCGAAACCCAATTTAATCTGAATCGTGCCTCTGCTTTTAAAAACTCATATTTCGAAAAGGATAATGATGCCACTTCTGGAAGTAAAGGTGATTATATATTTAGAGAATTTGATGAAAATAACACTGAAGTGGTATCTATAATGTTTGAGATGAAGAATGAAAGTTTAAATGGAACTAATAAAAGAAAAAACGAAGATTTTTTAAAAGAATTAGATAAAGATAGAAGACAAAAATCTTGTGAATATGCAGTTCTCGTATCCCTGCTAGAACCAGATAGTGAACTATATAATGCTGGCATAGTAGATGTTTCTCATAGATTCCCAAAAATGTATGTCATTAGACCTCAATTTTTCTTACCCATTATTTCTCTGCTAAGAAATGCATCTATGGAAACCTTAAAATACAAATCACAAATTGATTTAATGAAACGTGAGAATTTTGACATAACTAATTTTGAAAGTACTCTTGAGCAATTTAAAAATGCAGTTGGTAAAAATGTTTCACTTGCCCAAGATAGATTTAATGATGCAATTTCAGAAATTGATAAATCAATAACCCATTTACAAAAAACTAAAGAGGCTTTAGTTCTCTCAAAAAAACATCTTTTATCTGCTGACAGCAAATCTCAAGATTTGACCGTAAAGAAATTAACTAGAAATAACCCCACCATGAAGAAAAAGTTTAATGATTTAAATAATTTTGAAGATGAAGTAGCTTAATTAAAAAAGTTTTCAAATTAAAAATAGTTAAAAATATATTTAATTTCTAACTTATAAATATACTATAAATAATAAATTTCCTAGTAAATAAAATAATGTCTATCAACACTCCTATTTTCATTATTGCCAAAGATCTTAATGTTGAAAGTAATAGAATATTACTAGCGTGCAAGAAACTTGGAATAAACGCAAAAGGTGCGACAAAAAGATTAAATGAAGAAGAATTAGAAAAAATTAAAAGTTATTTTGAAACGGGCAAAAATGTCTCAGATGAAGTAATCAATTTAAATAAAGTTAAAATCAAAAGCAGTTCTAAAAAAATTGTAGAAAAGGTTAAGATAAAATATTTTGCAAACAGACTTATTCGTAAATCTTAAATAAAAATAATTTTTTCTAATTACTTAAAGGGATAAGCCACAGAAGAAAAAAATAATAAATTATCATAAGTAAAAATACTTAAAATGAGCATAAGTAAAATTTTAAATTCCCTTGAAAATTCCTGGGAAAGAGATGAAATTCTTTTAAATTTAAAGAAGGGATTACGAACAGATGAGATAGTTAATGAATTTCTTGTAAAAAACGAAAGGCAAATTAAAGAATTAAATTCTTTATTAAGACCAGAAGATATTGATTTATTAAATCAAGTAGAACAACTCTCAACTTGCGAATCTAAATTAATAAATGAGATTAAAAATTTAAATTACTTAAAAAATAATGAAAATCATGACATTCTGAATCAGAAAGATATTGTGCCATCTAATAGAGTTTCATTTAACAAAATTAGTTCATTCATGATTAATTGGAGTAACAAATTTGTAGTTATTGCTTTACTAACCATTTCAGCCATAGCTTTATCAAAACAAGCATGGGCATAATTAGCTAAATTAGCTTCATTGAAAGAGATGTAGTTTTGAAAACTAAAGAAGAATATTTAATTAGATACAAAGATGATAATCTTTATTGTGAACTTGCTGATATTTGGATTGATCCAAGCAAGCCAGTAAAAAAGGCATTAATAACTCATGCTCATTTTGATCACTTTACATTTGGCTGTGAAGAATACATTTCTACTAGGGAAACTGCGATACTTCTTAAAGAAAGAGTTGGAGATAATATCAAAATTAAGACTTTTGAATATGGAGAAGAATTTAAGGTAAATGGCATTAATATTTCTTTTCATCCATCCGGTCACATCCTGGGATCTAGTCAAATAAGGTTTATTTTTGCTGATGAAAAATGGTTAATTTCTGGTGACTTTAAGCTTCAAAAAGATGAGACTTGCAAACAATATGAAATAGTAAAAACTGATTATTTAATAAGCGAATGTACTTTTGGTTTACCAATATTTAAGTGGGATGAATCAAACAAGATAGCAAATGATATTTCAAAATGGATAACTAATTCACCAGAAAAAACTTCTTTACTTTTCTGCTATTCACTTGGAAAAGCTCAGAGATTGTTAAACGAAATTAGTCAAACAAATTTTAAAGGCAATATTTATTCCCATGGCAGTATTCATAAAATGAACAATAGTTATAAAAAACTTGGGATTGATATTAAAGATACTATAAAAATCGAAAATAAAAAAAAAATTGATGAACTTAAAGGGAGTCTAATATTATTACCGCCATCTTTAAGTAAAGGATCTTATCTAAAAAATTTCAAAAATATACAAACAGCTTTTGCGAGTGGATGGATGTCAATAAGAGCTCTAAGAAAAAGATCAGGATATGACAAGGGATTCCCAATCTCTGATCATGCAGATTGGGATGGAATTCTGGAAGTAGTAAAAAGGTCTGAAGCAAAAAATGTATTTTTTCATCATGGAGATAGTGAAGCTTTAAGTAAATTTTTAGTTGAAAAGGAATCAATAAATGTTCTTGTCTTTGGTAAATAAATATGAGCTTAAAAAATTTTTCAGAATTATTTGTAGATTTAGACTCAAGTAACAGTACAAATAATAAAATTGAAGTTTTAAAGAATTATTTTTTATCTAATGATCCAATAGATAATTCATGGGCGATATATTTACTGACTGGAAAAAGTAATAAGAGATTTATTAGCGGAAGATATTTAAAAAATCTTTTTTCTCAAATATATGAATATCCTGAATGGTTAATCGATACATGTTATCAAAAAGTTGGTGATTCTGCTGAGGTAATAACGTTATTACTCAAAAATCAAAGTACTACCAGAAAAAAGAAATTATCAAATATAAGTCTCAATGAAATACTTAGCAAAACAATACCTGATTTATCAAAACTTGATGAGGATGAGAAAAATTTACAAATTAAAAATATTTGGGAAACATTACCTGAAGAAAACCATCTTATTTTTAATAAAATTCTTACAGGAACTTTTAGAGTAGGAGTCTCTATCGGATTAATCACAAAATCGATATCGAAACTAATTAATATAGATGAAGAGATTATTTCCCATAGGTTGATGGGGAATTTTGAGCCTTCAATTAATTCATATGAATTTTTAATTAACAAGAATATCAATCTTCAAGAGTTAAATTCCAAACCATTTCCATTTCTTCTAGCGAATACTATTGAAGATAAAATCTTCAAAAATTCAATAAATGATTTTCAATTTGAGTGGAAATACGACGGTATAAGGATGCAATTAATTAAAAGATCAGGCAATGTTTCGTTATGGACAAGAGGACAAGAATTAGTCAATGAATCCTTCCCGGAATTAGTAGAGAAAATGTCGCATATAAAAGATGATTTCGTTCTTGATGGGGAATTATTAGTTTGGAATTTTAAAGAACAAATTGCTTTTGATTTTTCTTTACTTCAAAAAAGAATAAATAGAAAATCTCCTACTAAATCAATCCAAATAAAATATCCAATTATTTTTATTTCTTATGATCTTTTAGAGATAAATGGGAGAGATATAAGAGAAATTAAATTAGAAAATAGAAGAATTGAGTTAGAAAAATATTTTTCAAAATGGCAAAATAAAACTGAGAATAATATCTCTGATATTTTCAAAATATGTGATTTAATCTTTCCTAAAGATTGGCCTGATGCTGCAACTTATAAAGAAAAATCTCGAGAAAATAATACTGAAGGATTAATAATTAAGAAAAAGACTTCTATATACTCCTCTGGTAGAAAAAAAGGTATTTGGTGGAAATATAAAGTTAATCCTATGCAACTGGATGCTGTTCTAATTTACGCTAAGGGCGGTAGCGGTAGAAGAGCTGGTCTGTATACAGATTACAGTTTTGCATTATGGAAAGACCAAGAATTAATTAAATTTGCAAGTGCATATTCTGGTTTAACGAATATTGAGATTAAAGAGTTAGATAAATGGATAAGGAAAAATACAATAGAAAAATTTGGTCCTGTTCGATCGTTAAAACCAGAAATGGTATTCGAAATATCTTTTGAGAAAATACAAATTTCAAAACGTCATAAGTCTGGCATAGCAGTAAGATTTCCAAGAATAACAAAATGGAGAAAAGATAAAAAAATCATTGATGCAGATAGCCTAGAGAATGCTTATGAACTGATGAAAAAAACATTATGAAAAATATTACGCAAAATAATAAGCAAAATAGTAAGCAAAATAATTTAATTTCTAAAATTAAACAGTTTTTCTACTCAAATGGATGGGAGCCATTACCCTACCAGATCGAATCTTGGGAAGCATTTTTAAATGGAGAGAATGGAATAATACAAGTTCCTACTGGATGCGGCAAAACTTATGCTGCATTAATGGGACCTTTATCACAGATAGAAGATCCCAAAAATAATAAAAGTGTGAATATATTATTAATTACGCCTTTAAAAGCTCTAACTAGAGATTTAAAAAATTCCATACAATTAGCAGCTTTACATTTTAATAAAGAAATCACTGTTGAAATTAGGAATGGGGATACAACGCCATACGAAAAGAAAAAGCAACTAGCTAAACCACCTAATATTCTTATTACCACTCCAGAGTCTTTATCTCTTTTACTATCTAATAAAGAATCTAATAATTTGTTCAAGGAGTTGTCATCAATAATTATTGACGAATGGCATGAATTGATGGGTAGTAAAAGAGGAAACCAGTGCGAGTTATCTTTAAGTTGGCTAAGAGGTAATATAAAAAATTTACAAATTTGGGCAATGTCTGCAACTATTGGAAATATTGAAGAAGCAGCAAGAGCCATAGTTGGGATTAGCTCTAATAAACCCAAAATTATTAGTACAAATATTCAAAAAGAGATCGAAATTATAAGCGTTTTGCCAGAGGAGCAAACGACCTTTCCATGGAGTGGTCATCTTGGAATTAGAAGTCATTCTTCACTTTTAAAAATCCTAGATAAAAATAAAAGCACCTTATTGTTCACCAATACAAGAAACCAATCTGAAAGATGGTATCAATGTCTTAAATTTTTTCTGCCAGAGATGGAAGACAAAATAGCACTTCATCACGGCTCTTTAGATAAAGATGATAGAAAAAGAGTTGAAGAAGGGGTTAAAGACGGATTAATAAAATGGGTGGTCTGCACCAGCTCGTTAGATTTGGGGGTTGACTTCCAACCTGTAGATCAAATAGTTCAAATTGGTAGCGCAAAGAATTTAGCTAGACTTATCCAAAGAGCGGGAAGAAGTGCTCATAGACCAGGTGGAAAATCAAAAATAATTTTTATGCCTACAAATTCTTTGGAGTTATTAGAGATTAGTGCAATGAGAAGAATAATAAAAAGTGGTATATCTGAAGAAATTAGTCTTCCTGAATTATCTTATGATGTGCTTCTACAACATTTAACAAGTTTGGCATGCGGAAATGGCTTTGATCCGAAAATTGAGAAAGAAAGAATTAAAAATTGCTGGAGTTATAGAAACTTAAAAGATCAAGATTGGAATTGGTGTCTTGACTTTTTAGAATATGGAGGAAAATGTCTTAAAGCATACCCAAAATATAAAAAGATAGTTAAAGAAGAATCACAAAATAATAGTGAAAACTTTAAATATTTTGTAAAAGACAAATCTTTAATAAGAATGCATAAGTTCAATATTGGGACAATTACAAGTGACAAATTTGTGAATGTTAAATATATGAAAGGTAAATCCTTAGGAAATTTAGAGGAGAATTTTGCTTCAAAATTAAATCCTGGAGATACATTTTACTTTGCCGGCAAAATGCTCCAATTTGTAAGAATCAGAGATATGATTTTATACGTTAAAAAATCAACAAAAAAAAGTTCTCTAATTCCTGCATGGGTTGGAGGTCAAATGGCAATTTCTGATCTACTTTGTGAAAGTTTGAGAAAAGAAATAGATATATGCAATGAATTAGAAAATTATGATTACTTAAATCCTGAACTAAATTCATTACGCCCAATATTGAATAAACAAAAAGTTCTTTCAAATATTCCAACTAGAGATGAATTCCTTATAGAAATATATAAAACCAAGGATTTTTCGAATCTTTTTGTTTTTACACTTGATGGCAAATTTGTAAATGAAGGGATTGCATTTCTATGGGCTTTAAGATTAGCAAAATTAAAACAATCTACATTTAGTATTACCGCTAATGATTTTGGATTCAGCTTAACTACAGCAGAAGATTATGATTTTTCCATAGTAAAAAAAGAAGCCGATTACTTTTTGGATAACAATAAATTGGAAGAAGATCTAGAAAATGCGATTAATTTTTCAGAATTAACAAAACGTAGATTTAAAAATATTGCCCAAATAAGTGGTCTTGTAAATCAAAATAATCCAACCAAAACAAAAACTTCCTCTCAACTTCAAATAAGTTCAAGTCTTTTCTTCGATGTCTTTACTAAATATGAAGAAGGCCATCTTTTAATAAAACAATCTCATCAAGAAGTTAAAGAATATCAATTAGAAAATAAAAGAATATCTAGATCATTACAAAGATTAAAAAATTTAAAAATTCTGTTAAACGAGATAAAGAGTCCGACCCCTTTTGCTTTCCCTTTATTAGTTGAGAGACTTAAAAATACCTTAAGCAATGAACCAATAGAAAAAAGAGTAGAAAAACTTATAAAAAAATATAGTGATTAAATGAATAAAAGTTCCTTTAAATTTTATTGGGAAGATACATTATTAGAGATGCTTCCTTCAAAAGCGTTATTTCTTCCAGAAAAAAAAGAATTATTAATATGCGATATTCATCTTGGTAAAGCTGAGTATTTTCAGCAAAATGGTATCCCTCTTACTAATAATTTAGATAAAAATAATTTCGCAAGGATAAAAAAAATAGTAAAAAAATATAGCCCTGAAAAGTTAATAATTTTAGGAGATTTATTCCACAGTAAATTTTCAATAGATAGAACTCTTCAAAAAAAAGTTGAGGACCTTCCTGAACTACTAAAAACTAATATTGAGCTTGTCCTTGGAAATCATGATGTAGGTTGTGATATTAAAAATTTAAAAATTTCTAATTTTAGAAAAACAAAAAATATTATTTTCAGCCATGAGCCAGTTAATTTAGAAAACAATAAAACCTTGAATATTTGTGGACATTATCATCCAAAAATCTATTTAAAAAGCAATGGAGATAAATTATCTTTTAGTTGTTTTGCAATGGATAAGAATAAAAATATTTTATTTTTGCCTGCATTTGGTGACTTAACGGGAGGATATCCCTGCAATAAATCATTCAAAAAATGGGCAATTGTATCTGAAGAAGAAATTATCGAAATTAAATCTTAAGAAAAACAAAATTAAAGTGGATTAAATTTTTCATTTAGATATACCAATTTATACTTAAATGTCTCATTTAATTTTTTTATCAATTAAATTTCAGCTATTAATTATTTTTTTTTCAAGTAAGAATAGATAATAAAAAATTTATTCAACTAATGACCCTTTCTTTAGCAGACAATCCGCGTTATAAAAAAAATAAACACATTTTATAGAAATGAAAAAATTAATAGTCTTGATTTTATTTCCATTTCTTGTAATCCCATTTTCTACAAAAGCAAATGAGAATTTTTCTGTTGAGATAGAAGCTCTTACTCTTGTAATGGAGCAATATAAAGAAGATACCAAAGCAAGTTTTGAATTAGATATAGAAGACAAAAAGCCAAGTTACATGGCTCTTAAACAAGATGAATGCAATGCAACTGTTGAAGTTACAGAAAAAACAGGATTAGAGGTTGTAAATACTGAATTTTTCGATGTAAATGTCTGTTTGAAAGAAATTTATAAAGTAATTAACTGAACAAGAAAGCTCTAAAAAAAAATTAAAAGAATAAACTAATTAAGGAGATCTTTTACTTAAAGAAGGTAAGACCTCGAGACCTAACAGAAAACTTTGGAACGGGTTCTGCATATTTAATTAATAACTACAATGAAATTTTAGAGGTGTAATTAAAAGTACAAAAACTAAAATTATTTTACAAATAACTATTTCTTCTTTGATAATGTTTTTGATTCTTCTCTAGACATTAAAGCTTCGATTTGAGCAAGAACTTTCTGAAGTTCATCCGTTTTTGTAAGAGATGCTTCTGCTACTTCTCTTAATTTTTCTAACTGTTCTTTAGTTTTATCCATGATAAATAAATTAGAAATTAACCACTTTTAAAAATGGTTTTAATACAGATTTTTCACTCCCACACAGATTCATATTCTCTCTTTTTTTTATAAAGTCAAATAAATTTCCCTTTATTAAGGTTTTATGAGGACTTCCAATTAATTCTGTATTTATTATTGAATCCATAAGATTACCGTAAATAGAAATACTCTTAAATTATGAAGAAAATACAGGCAATCCTATTGTTGCAGTTGTTATGAGAGCCCCTGCGAAAATCAAGAAAGGTAGAAAAGGGTAATTTTTCAACGATAAACTTATTAACTCCAAACAACTATATAGGTATTTATACTGTTTGTCTACCCCTAAGCTTTCTTAAAAGTAAAAATCATTCTTTTAAAAGTAAAAATTTAACATCAGCCAAATTTACCTGATATGTATTCCTGAGTGGTTTTTTCTTTTGGAGAGTTAAAAATTTTCTTTGTCGAATTAAATTCTGCGAGGTAACCAACCTTTCCTCCATCACCATCTTCATACTCAATTGCATTAAAAAATGCAGTCATATCACTGACTCTTAATGCCTGTTGCATATTATGAGTAACGATTATTATTGTGTAATTCTTCTTAAGTTCATGCATCGTCTCCTCAATTTTTAAAGTAGAGATTGGATCTAAAGCTGAACATGGCTCATCCATGAGAATTATTTCAGGCTCAATTGCGATGGTTCGAGCAATACATAATCTTTGTTGTTGTCCACCAGATAAAGAGTAACCACTATCATTTAATTTATCCTTACATTCATCCCATAAAGCAGCTTTTTTTAGTGAACTTTCGACTAATTGATCCATATCTCCCGTAAAGCCATTAATTCTTGCTCCAAATGCGATATTTTCGTATATAGATTTAGGAAAAGGATTAGGCTGTTGAAAAACCATTCCGATTCTTCTTCTTACTTCTACTGGATCTACTCTTTTATCGTAAATATTAGTTCCATCAAAAAGGACAGTGCCATTTAGTGAGCAATTAGGAATTAAATCGTTCATCCTATTTAATGATCTAAGAACAGTTGATTTACCACAACCGGAGGGGCCAATAAGGGAAGTTATATTTCCTTTTTTAAAATTACAAAAAACATTTCTTACTGCTTCAAAAGTTCCATAGCTAATAGAAACATTCTCAAGAGACAAAATGAAATTCTTTGGTATTTTTTTATTAGTTTTAATCATTTATACTCTCTTAGTTTTCTCTGTAAAAGCGGCCAATATCCTTGCAAATATATTTACTGATAGTATCGACAAAACAAGAATAAAAGAAGCCGCCCAGGCTAATTTATTTTGAGCATCATAAGGTTCAAGGGCAAAGTTATATATCAATACAGCCAAGGAACCCATCTCATAAAACAAGTCCCCAAAGCCTGTTATGTAGTAGTAAGAGAATAGAGCAGTAAAGATCAAAGGGGCTGTTTCACCTGCAGCTCTTGCGATACCAAGTACAACGCCAGTAGCAATAGACCTAAAGGCAGAAGGCAAAGTAACTTTCAATATGGTTGTATACATACTTGCTCCAACACCAAGAGACGCATATCTTAATTCGTTAGGAACTAACTTTAAACCCTCGTCAGTGGTCTTAATCACAGTAGGCAACATCAGTATTGAAAGCGCCATCCCTCCAGCCAAACCGCTGTACATACTCCCAAACAAGATCTTTGTAGAAACAATTAAGGCATAAATAAAGACACCGGCAATTATTGAGGGGACTCCCGCCAGAACATTAACTCCGAATCTAATAAATCTTGAAAAAGCTCCGCCTTTAGAGTATTCAGCTAGATATATTCCACCACCAACACCTACTGGTATGGCGATAATTGAAGCAATAGTAGTTATTATTAATGTTCCGATCAATGCAGGATTAATACCACCTGCATCTAAATCATCTCCAGGAGGATTTGGTTCTAAAGTAAATAGTTCTGGTGTGATTTGGGATCCACCTTTGATAAGAATATAAGTGACTAGAAAAATCAAAGGTAGTATTGCTATCAATGCACAAATTACTGATAAAGAAGTAAAGAATTTATCTCCTATATTTCTTGATAATCTTTTCTGGTAATAGAGTGAATTCATAATTATCTAATATTTGAGACTAAATTTCTTAACTAGCCACTGCGCAAAGATATTTACTACCAAAGAAAGGATCATAAGTACAAAAGCCGCATAAAACAGTGATGAAACCTGACTTCCATCAGCCTCACCAAACTGGTTTGCGAGCATGGAGGAAATGGTATATCCAGGAGATAATAGAGACCAACTAAATGCATTTGAATTACCAATAATCATTGTCACAGCCATTGTTTCTCCCATTGCCCTACCTAAAGCCAATAGAACACCTGCCATAATTCCTGATAATGCTGCCGGCAAAATTACTGAAAATATTGTTTTCCATCTACTTGCTCCAATTCCATAAGCCGCATTTCTCAGTTTTTTAGGAACCTGGTTAAGAGAATCTCTAGCAATGGAAGTCACTATTGGCAAAAGCATTACTACTAAAATCAATATTGCTAACAAAGAATTCCTACCTGTAGGTTCTGTACTGAATAAAGGTATCCAACCCAAAAAATTATGTAAAAAGACAAAAAAGGCTCTGAAAAAAGGTTCCATAACAAATATTGCCCAAAGTCCTAATACAACTGATGGAATTGCTGCTAATAATTCAACAAAAGAACCTATTATTTCTCTAAAAACTTTCGGTACAAAGTCCTCGGTAATAAATATTGCAGTTCCAACGCCCAAAGGGATAGTTATTAATAACGAAAGAAATGAAGTTACCAATGTGCCATATATTGCGGTAAAAGCTCCGTATTCATCTTTTACAGGATTCCATTCAGAGGTTACTAAAAACTTCAAGCCATACCTTGAAAAGGATTCGAATGACTGAAAAAAGACTACTAAAATTATTCCTAAAAGTATTATTGCTACGAAACTAGACAAGACTAGGGCAGTATTCTTGAAGATAATATCTATATTTTTTTCGATACCGAATCTTTTACGATTCTTGAAAAGAGTTAATTTCTCTTCCATTAAAAAAAGAATATCTCTATAAATCTACTACTAAATGCTCTAAAAGACTTTAAGAGGACTTAAAGGTATATGAAAGTCATGATAATTTGACATCTATTAAAAAATTTAACTACCTATTTTTTCAACGGCAGCTCTTGATTTCAAAAGGATATTCCCTTTTAAAGGGATAAATCCAAGGGATGAAGCCTTTTCTTGATACTCATCACTTAACAATGTATTAAAGGCTTGTTTGATTGCTTTAGTGTTTCTACCATTACCTTTTTCGTAAGCAAGTATCCATGTCAATGAAGCGATAGGGTACGCTCCTTTTGCTGTTGGATTAGGATTTTTACCCGCAAGATTTTCATCTAAAGCAATACCATTAAGAGCCTTAGCCCCTGCTTCTGCAGATGGTTTTAGAAACTCCCCTGAAAGATTTTGAAGTGCAGCGGCCTTAACATTACCTTTAATATATGACTGATTTACATAACCGATTGCGCCTGGAGTGTTTTGAATTACACCTGCGACACCAGAATTACCTTTTGCTCCAACCCCTCCTGGCCACTTAACTGATTTACCAGTTCCTAAAGTCCATGTTGGTGAAAATGTTTCCATAGAGTTTGTGAAAGCCTTAGTAGTTCCTGAGCCATCAGAACGATGTGTCCAAGTTAACTTTCCTGCTTTACAGCCTAATTCTTTCCAGTTTTTAACCATGCCCATTGCAACTCGTACTGCTTGCTCTTGAGTAAGTTTCAAATCGCAATCATAGTTATAACCAAAAGCAATAGTTCCACCAACCATAGGTATTTGAACGAGTCCTCTAGTAACTTTCTCTATATCAGAATCTTTCATAGGATCATCTGATGCACCAAAGTTTACTGTTTGGTCTATAAAAGCTTTTCTTCCAGAGCCCGAACCAACTGCTTGGTAATTAACCCTTGGTCCACCAGATTTGGCTAAGTCAAAAAACCACCTAGTATAAATTTTCGAGGGAAATGTAGCACCTGCTCCGCTCAATCTTTTTGAAGCAATCGCTTCTTGAGAGATAACCAATGATATAGCAGAAGAAAAAATAAGAATTTTTTTTAAAATGCCCACTTTGTAATGAGAAATGAGTCTGTTAAATATAAATTACAGCCAAAAGGTAATTTAAAATTTTATAAATATATAAATCAAATTATTTTGATATAAAAATATTATTATGTATAAATCGGCATTAAGAGCTCAGCTAGAAATTAAAATTCCAATTAAATATCAACTCTTTATGTAGAATTTAATTTTTGTTTTTACTCTGTTTTTATTTTGAGATTTGAATTCAAAAATTCCTTTATCAGTAAATATTGTCAATTCATCTCCAGATGTTTCTTCAATTGCAATTCCCTCAGACTCTAAATTTTTAACATATACATTACCAATAAGTTTTAGAGATTTATCATCCTTGTCAAAAGAAAGCTTGTCAGAATAAGCCTCAAAATTACCACTATTGCTTTTAATAACTACATTTCCAATAGCCTCTAAATCACCTTCTAAAGTATTTACTTGAGAATCAGATGTAATTATGTAATTAATTAATTCATCCGCATAAGAATATTCAGCTAATAAAAATAAAAAAGATGCAAAAAATAAGCTTTTCATTTACTCCCAATCCTTTTCTGCATTTTGAATTATCCATTTTGCAAGAACCTTATCCTCTCCGTCCTTCAATTTATTTTTATAACCTTTCATAAAACCAATCCCATCATTAGCAATTATCGTTATTGAATTTACATCTGCTATTCCTCTTTTTTCAAGGTCGGAAAGTTTTAATGATTTAGATCCTTTAAGAACGACTGATCCACCTCTTACATGGCAGCCTGCACAAACATTTCTAAATATTGTTTCTCCATCTCTAATATCAGAAGCCATTAGATATCTATTATGCAAAGAGGTTTGAAAAATAATTATTAAAGTTATTACAGGAATTACAAATAGCAATTTAAATATTTTCATTTGATTTATTCCACCCAAAATCAATTTAGCAATTAATTCTGAATCTTTACCTATCTATTTTAATAGCTCTACGGCCACAACAAGATTACCCAACAAACCATTCAAAATATTTAGTTGTTCTTTACTACCAAATGCAATTAATACCTGTCCTGGTTGAAGTATGAAATTACCTCCAGGGTTAGTAAATAATTTTTCGTTTTCTTTAATAGCTAATATTTTTGCACCACTCTTTTTACCTATTCCAAGTTCAGAAAGTGATCTTTTCTCTGCAGTTTCAAAAAGACTAATATCATTACTTAATTCAAATTCTTCAATCTCACATTCACTTCCTGCTAATAGATCTAGAAAGTCAATAGCAATTGGTCTTAAGGCCATTGATGCCATTGCTCTTCCTGCTGCGATATAAGGACTTACAACTATACTTGCACCAGCTAATCTCAACTTACTTGCAGCTTCTTCAGTTCCAGCTCTTGCAATTACTCTTATAGAACTTCTTATCCCTTTAGCACTTAAAACCACATATAAATTTGCAGCATCATTAGGCAAAGTAACAACCAAACTTTTGCATTTTTCTAATCCTGCCAGTTTTAAAGTCTCATCAAGAGTGGCATCAGCACAAAGAACTTCTAAACCATTTTCTTCAGCAATCTTTTTTCTATCTTCATCACTCTCAACAACAATAATTGGAATATTTTGCGTTTTTATCTGGTTAGATATTTCCTGACCTACCCTCCCATATCCGCACAAAATTACATGATTTTCCATTTTTCTAAGAAGTCTTTTAAAACGTAATTCGTTTACTCTTTGAAAATAGCCGGATTCGAATAATCTAACAGCTTTTTGAAAGGTAAATTGAATAAAGATCAATCCGCCAACGATTACTAAAACAGTAACGATCCTGCCTTCAGGACTTAAAGGTTGAACTTCTCCAAAACCAATAGTGGTTATTGTGATTAGAACCATCCATAAGCAATCACTCCATTCCCATCCCTCTGTTATTCGATAGCCAATTGCACCTAAAAAAAACAGAAAGAATAAAGAATAAATAAGACCAAACCAAGGCCTTAAATAGTCTTTAATAAAATAGAACTCAAATAATCTAAGCTTCATATCCCTTATTATCGTTAACTATTCAGAAATTTCAAAAAAATTTTCTATTATGTTCCTAAAACTATTTATTTGTTTAAGTGAAATACATATTAAGCAGGATAATAATATTTATTTTCGTAGCTGTATGCGTCAAACAAATGATTACTGTCTCAGGTCTTATTTAGTGCTTCATTAAAATTAATTCAAGGTTTTACTTGTACTGATTCAATAAGAAAATCAGAAGCTGCTTTTAACCAATCAGCGACTGTAAGACGAAGGTCAGGTTGAGAATATACAAGCGCGAAAATAATTCCAACTAAGATTATCTTTACCATGGCATTTCAAATATTCTTATGAATTAAAGCACAACTATTTAGTAAAAAGAACCTTAGATTTATAAAAAATAGATTAATTAAAATTTCTCTAATTGATTAAACAAGTATTCCACTCTTCTTAGATTAACGCCTAAATCTGATTGCCCTAATCTTGCTGCCGATCTTATCTGAATAATTCCTTTAGATCTATCTACATAACTTCTTACATCAAGCTTTAAAATTTCAAGATCGTCAGGAAATCTAAAAATCAAGCTTCTACAAACACCTCTCCAATAATTCCTTCCACTTTCAATAACTTCTGTACGAGGTAAACCTTCTGCCAGAGAAACAAGTTGAATAAACTTTTGATCAACATTTATTAGTTTCTTTTCTACTAAGACACTATTTAATGGATTAGTTATTGGAGCAAGACCTTGAATGGAAGAAACCATATTTTTTAAGAACGATGTAGATGTTCTAACTGATTTCATATGTAAAGTGAGAGAAAAAAGTAAAGAATTTTCCCATAAATTTGATCTCTTTATAAAAATTCCTTATTTTATGATCAAAATTTTAAAATTTGAGATTTTTTATTGTTTTTTTTGATAAAGATGGTTGCCTACTTTGTTTACTATTTAGTTTCCTAACCCATAAAAAAACTCCTACAAACAA
>QCRA01000007.1 GCA_003212035.1 Prochlorococcus sp. AG-459-D04 | reverse complement strand
TCCTAAAATCTAAAGAAGATCTTCAAGAAAATTTAGTTATTTGGAAAGATTTTAACAAGAGATTTATCGAGTTGATTAGAGAGAGGTTTAATGTAGATAGTATAAGAGTTAAGAAGCTTTTGAATCAAGCTGAAAATGATGAAATTATAATAAAATCATTGCTTACATTATCCCTTTGCATTTCAAATCAGGGTTGCCAGAAGTTAAAGAATTTTTTATTCGATTTTTAATACTATGCAAAATAAATTTTCATTTCATCAATCTTCCGCGAGTCTTGAAATAATAGGATTGCCAGATTATTCAAATAATGAAAATAAAGATCAAATATCAATAATTTCTCAATGGAAATTAATCATAATTGATAAACCACTTATTGAGGGAAAAATTGAGCATTTAGTACCTATTATGAATGCTTTTTATACTTATTCAAATCTTTTAATAAAAAATAAAATCCCGCTATATGAGTCCAAATTAATTGACATAAAAGCTGAGAATCTTCACATACATAAGATTGTTCTCAAGAGCTCTAAACCGAATGTAAAGCCATTAACTTTAAAGATTGGTAATTCATTGCTTTCAGATACAATAAATTGTTTTGATCAGTTAAATGAATCACCAAAAGTAAGAATAAAAAAAGCTGATTTAGCTGATAATATTCCTAAAAATTTTAGGTTTGGATTAAGTAACAAAGCTAACTTTATCAATTTCATTATGCCGCCATTTATTGCAATTTGTTCTTTAATTCTTTTCTCCTATTCTTTTCTTTACTTTTATAATCCTGTTGAAAATAAAGAGGAAAAAGAACTAATAAATCCAGAATAAAGATTAATTAGCATCTTAAATACAAAGACGATACTATAGGGTAATTTCTTTTCAGAGTAATTATTAATCGATTCCTTGAGCTTTGATGTATGGCAGATTTAAACATACCAAACTTGAATATAAAGTCTGATAAATATATTTTTAAAAAAAAATTAACTTTAAGAAGAAAATCTAAAAAAAGATTATTTATCGAATCTTTCTTCTTGTTTATTTTGAGTGTTTTATTAGTTTATATAAATTATTTAATTCCTAATAAAAATTTGCTCTTTCAAAATCTACCATTAACATTTAGTAAATCTTTTTTACTAATAATTGATCTCTTTTCATATCTCTACGAAATATTATTGGTTATTTTTATTATTGCCACTTCTTTTACCGCTCTGATTTTAATGATAGGTTCTTTTTATAGGTTAAGCAGAGTTTCTAAGAGAAAGTCAAAACAAATTATTTATAAATAACTTCAAATAGGTTGCATTAGGCCACCACTTCCAGAGTCAGAATCATCATCATCATTTTCTGTTTCTTCTCCAAATAATGCAAATATACCAAGCGCAATTGATGAGATAATAATTGAAAAGGGTAAAATCGATGCTTGGATACCGACGTCTATATATTCACCCATAGAATAAATAAATTTTTATAAACCTAACCGAAATCAAACTGTTTCGCGGATTTTAAATAATTATTTAATAATTTATTCTGTTTTAGTAAGTTCTTTATCGAAATTCTTTATTTCTCTTTCAAAAGACCCGAACCACAAAATTAGTTGATCAATTTGATTTTGAATTTCAGTTGCACCCAAACCCCTTATAGTGATGATTGATAATTGTTGGCCTTCATTAAAATTAAATTTATTTTGAATACTACTTGCTAAAGAATTTTTAAGAATTTTAAAAGTAGAATTTTTTAATTTTGTCTCTATCAGGATGTTTGGCTTTTTGAGCTTGATCTTATTAAAACCACATTTTTTAGCAAGTAATTTTAGTCTCATTATCATAATTAAGGACTCAACAGGTTTGGGTAAGTTTCCATATCTATTAACCCAGTCTGTAGCTAATTCAGTTAATTCATCATTATTTGAACATTCAGTAGCAGATTTGTAAGCCTCAAGCTTCTCTTCCCTGTTTAATATCCATGTTGCAGGTATAAATGCATTTATTGGTAGATCAATTTGAGTATCATTAACTTCTGGTATTTCTTGCCCACTGATTTCTGAAATAGCCTCATGGAGCATTTCTATATATAAATCATATCCAATAGCATTAACCTTTCCACTTTGTTCTTCTCCTAGTAAACTACCAACACCTCTTATTTCCATATCTTTCATTGCAAGTTGATATCCACTTCCTAGTTCTGAAAAGTCTTTTATTGCTTTCAATCTTTGTTTTGCAGCGTCATTTATTTTATTTATATTTGGATAAAATAACCAAGCATGTGCTTGTACACCGCTTCTACCAACTCTTCCTCTAAGTTGATAAAGTTGTGAAAGGCCAAATTTGTGAGAATCTTCAATAATGATTGTATTTACTTTAGGGATGTCTAATCCACTTTCAATTATTGTTGTGCATACCATTAGATCTACTTCTCCATTATTAAAAGCAATCATTGCATTTTCAAGCTCTGTTTCTTTCATTTGTCCATGAGCAACAATAAATTTTAAGCTCGGAAACATATTTTTTAATTTGTTTACAGCCTGATCAATATCAGAAATTCTTGGAAGAACATAAAAAATTTGACCTCCCCTATCAAGTTCTTGATTAATTGCAGTTCTTATAACATCCATATCTATTTCAGATAAATATGTTTTTATTGATCTTCTTGATGGTGGAGGAGTGTTTAGTAAGCTCATTTGTCTTAGTCCAGATAAGCTCATATAAAGAGTTCTTGGAATTGGAGTTGCCGAGAGGGTTAAAACGTCTATGTTGGTTTTGATTTTTTTTATTTTCTCCTTTTGCCTTACTCCAAATCTTTGTTCTTCATCAATAACTAGTAGTCCTAAGTTTTTAATTTCTATTTCTTTTCCTAAAATTTGGTGCGTTGCTACAACTAAATCAATTTTGTTATTTTTTAAACCTGCATAGATTTCCTTTCTTTCATTAACTGATTTGAATCTATTGAGTAATGATACTTTTATTGGGTAAGGTGAAAATCTATTACTTATAGTTCTCCAATGTTGCTGAGCTAGGATTGTTGTAGGTGCTAGTAATATTACCTGTTTCCCTGATGTAATAGCCTTAAAAATCGCCCGAACAGCTACTTCTGTTTTGCCAAATCCTACATCTCCACAAACTAACCTGTCCATTGGCTTATCGCTTTCCATATCAGATTTTATTTCTTCTACAGCATTAATTTGGTCAGGTGTTGGTTGATAAGGGAATGATTCCTCTAATTCATCTTGCCAAGGACCATCTTCTGGGTAAATGAAACCCTTTAATTTTTCTCTCTTTGCATAAAGTTTTAAAATATCGACAGCAACTTTTTTGATTTGTTTCTTATTTTTTTCTTTAATTTTTTCCCATTCTGTCCCACCTAATTTATTTATTTTCGGCTTTATTTTTCCGCTAGATCTATATCTGTTAACGCTACCAAGTTGATCAGCGGCAACACTTATCTTTCCATCTTGATATTGAATGACTAAATAATCTCTTGAATCTCCAGTTATATTTATTTTTTCTATTTTTAAAAATTTTCCTATTCCATGATTTTTATGAACTATAAAATCACCGGGACTAATCTTATTTACATTTATATTTGAATTGACACTTCTTTTTTTTCTTCTTATGAATACATTATTAAAAAGAGATTGTTGTGAAAATAATTCTTTATCTGTTATGAGGACAACTTTCCATATCGGAAGATAAAACCCCTCGATTTCATAATTGTTCTTATTTTTTAAAATTAGAGGAGTTAAATTATTAATTGACTTATATGCTTCATCAATATCATTAGGATTGTTTAAGAAGTTTGCATTACATTCGTGCTCAAAAAGTAAAGTCCTTGTTCTCAATGGTTGTGCTGACAATATCCATACTTTTTCATTATTTTTTATATTTTTGTTTATATCATTGGATAATTTCCCTACATTTTTAGAGTAGGAATTTAATCTTTTATCGTTTAACAAAAATCTATTATCAATATTGATTTTTGATTCAAATTCATAAAATTTTATTAAATTAAAATGTCCTAGTGAATTTATTATTTCGTCAAACTTTAAATGCAGGTTAGGTTTGGCCTCTAAATTAATGTCATTATTTTTAAGGTTCTCATTTAATTCATACGTATAATTATCAAAATTACTTTCTGAATCTAGATACCAATTATTTGCAAATTTTTTACAATCTTCTAATTCATCAATTACAAGAATTGTTTCCCTATTTATAAAATCTATTATGTTTGAGGGTTCTTCTTCAATTATTCCTAAATAACGATCAAGATTATTTTTATTTATATCTTCTGAATTAAAAAGATTGTTCTTGGATAAATTATTTAACTTATCTTTTATTAGCAAATCAAATCCAGCCTGTATTATTTCAATATTATTTATACTTTCTAATGTTTTCTGTGTATGGGGATCATATTCTCTTATTTTCTCAATGACATTATCAAAAAATTCTAATCTTATAGGAAACTCATTATTGACAGGATAAATATCTATTATTTCCCCTCTCCTACTCCAGAATCCTTCAGTTGAAGTTATATTATCCTTTGTATAGCCCAACAAAGTAAGTTTATTTGCTAATTCTTGAATCTCGATTTGAACTCCTTTTTGCAAATCTAACTTGTTTTCAATTAATAGGTTTTTATTTATTAGATGAGGTTGTAGTGATCTCTCAGTTGATATAACAATATTAAGTTCATTTTTCTCTTTTTTTATTAATTTGGATAAAACAGTAAGCTGACTAAATTCAATCTCTTTGGATTTATTAATTGATGAGTATGGTAGATGTTCTGTTGGAGGATAATATGAAACTGCTTTATCATTTATACTTTCAAAATAACCAATCCATTTGTAGGCAATTTCTACATTAGGACAAATTAATAATATATTTTTTTTCTCTTTTTTTGCGATGCTATCTAATATTATTGATTTTGCATATCTACTTGAACCAACAATATTTAATTCATTATTTTTTGAAATTCTTTTTATTAATTCAGAAGTAATTTGTGAGTTCGAAATATAATCAACTAAAGTATTTAAACTCATTTATAACTATCAATCTTGATTACAAATATCCGATACATTATATTAGATTTTATACTGATTGTGAATAATATTTGATGGATTCCGCCGCAATAAATTCTTTTATACCCACACTAGATCAGGTAGACAGTTGGTACGAAATCTTTACACTTTTACCAATATTAATTGCTTTAGAATTACTATTATCTGCAGACAACGCTGTAGCACTAGCTTCTCTTACTAAATCCCTCGATAGTTCAGAATTAAGGTCAAGAGCCTTAAATATTGGTATAACAATATCTTTATTATTTAGAATTATTCTAATCATATTATCTAATGTTCTTCTAAAGTTTATTCTTATTAGAGTTTTTGCTGGTTTTTATTTAATTTATTTATTCTTCTCTAATGTTTTTTTAAATTCAGATATAGAAAACGCTGAAAATGGGACAAATAATAATAAAAATAATTTTAGGTTTTTAAGGGTTGTAGCGCTTCTTTCAATTACTGATTTTGCTTTTTCAATAGACAGTATCACTACTGCAGTAGCTATAAGTGATCAATACATATTAATTATATTTGGAGCAGTGATTGGAGTATTAGCCTTAAGATTTACATCGGGGATTTTTTTAAAACTTCTGGATATATTTTCTAGATTAGAAACAGCCGGTTACGTAGCAATTTTAATAGTTGGAATTAAACTTTTACTAAATACGTTAATTAAAGAATCTATTCTTCCAGACTATTATTTTTATTTTTTGATTCTTTTTGCTTTCATTTGGGGATTCTCTAAAAAAGAATCTAAAACTTAATCTGAGAGATATTCACCTGCTGATGGCTTTAACTGTTGAATCAATTGCTTTTTGCTAGAAATGTTTTTGCCTTCAAGTTTTGCTTCCAACAAAATAATCGGATCAGTTTTAGTTGAAATTATAATTCCTTCATTTTCTATTACAGCAAGAATAATACCTGGTCTTGAATAATTGCTCATGAAAAGGTATTTTTCATTTTTCATTACATCACTAGTCAAAACTTTGATTTTAAGTATTTTAAGGTTCTTACCTCTAAAATTTGTATTTGTTCGTGGGTATAATCCTTTTATTTTTTGAGAAATTTTAATTGCCTCATTACCCCAATCAACTTTAAAGTCTGATTTTTCAATCATTCTTGCGTAAGTAATTTCTCTTCCAAGGGTATTTTGTTTTATTAATTGAGGATTAGTATTTTTATTAATATTTTCTTCGATTATAGATGTAGCATTTAAAAATAATTTTGCCGATAAAATACTAAGTTTTTCCGATAGTGTATATAAATTATCGTCATCATCGATTTTAATTTTTTCTTCCAATAATAAGTCACCAGTATCTAGTCCCTCATTCATTTTCATAATTCCTACACCAGTAAATTCATCGCCTCTTATTAGGGACCATTGAATTGGTGCGGCACCACGCCATCTTGGCAGTAATGAAGCATGTGCGTTCCAACAACCAAATTTTGGGATTTCCAATATCTCTTTGGGTAAAATTTTCCCGTAAGCTGTAACAATAAATAAATCACAAGAAAGTGATTTAAGTTCATTTATAAAATCTATATTGCCCCTGATTTTTTCTGGAGTATAAATTTTTATTGATTCTTTCTCAGCAATGCTTTTTACAGGTGAGGCTCTTAATTTATTTCCCCTAGATCTCTTCTTATCCGGTTGGCTAACTACTGCAATTACCTCGTGCTTAGATTTAATAAAAATATCAAGACTAGGAATTGAATATTCAGGTGTTCCCCAGAATATAATTCTCACGCGTCACCAGTTATTGATAATTCATCTACCCATATATGTGGAGAAATACCACTTGTTGTTACCTCCTGGCTTGATTCAATGTTTACTATATTTTTCAAAAGATATTTGATATCCCCTGCTACGGTGGCAGATTCTATTGAGATTTTTTCCTCGTTTTTGTAGAGCCATCCATCAAATGGAAGAGAAAATGAACCTTGACTTGCTCTGACACCTGCATGAATTGCATTTAACTCTTCTATATAAACAAATTCTCCCTCATAAGTAGAGTGATCTAGTGATGTTTTTAGATCAAAGTTTTCATCTGATTTTTCAACTACGATCCAATCAGGAGATACTGAGACTTTTGATCCTAGTCCAGCGTGGCCAGTGGGAGTCGTTTTAAATATTCTTGCAGTTGATTCAGAATGTATAAAATTTTCAATTCTCCCTCTGTTAATTAGACATAGTCTTTTGGTTGGGGTTCCCTCTCCATCAAATGGTGTTGAAGAAATATTCTTTTCGTGAAGGCCATCATCATAAATATTAAGTGCTTCTGTAGATAGTTTCTCACCGATTGAATTTTTATTAGATAAGCTCACTCCATCTATGATGCTTCTAGCATTAAACATTGAGCTAAAGGCGTTAATGATAGTTAAAAAAGACTCTGGGGAAAAACATATTAAATATTTATCAGTTTTAATGGATGAATAATTTAAATGAGAAATTGTTTTATTTGAAGCCTCCTTAATACACGACTCTATATCTATATCATCAGCTCCATATCCAAGTTTTACTGAACCTGAACTACGAGGCTTCTTATTTTTCTCTTCTGCTCTTGCATATAAATATAGTGCTGCTTGACTTTTGGAAAAACTTCGAAAGGCACCCTCACTATTTGCATAAACTCTCTCAAAGAAACTCTCAGATAAACCATTATATGGAACAGATTTTATGGATTCATGACTTTCTAATAGTTTTACTTCCGCTTCTCTTAAAACTGTAAGTAATTTTTTTATTCCAACAGGATTTCTTTTTTTAGTTTCCTTAACTTTAATAGGATCCTTCGCTAGTGGTGAAAATTCTGTAGATTCATTCTTATTGCCGAAATCAGAAGCTATATTTGCTTGTTTAAGAGCCTTTTTAATACCGGATTTACTAATATCACTTGTTGTAGTAATACCAACTAGATTAGATTGATTCCAAACTCTTATAGTTAAAATTTGTTTTTGTGATGCTTTAAGTTGTTTAGCCTCTCCTTTATCTACTTGCACAGAATAATCATTAGAGAAGCTTGCTCCATAATCCCATTTTTTAAGATTTAGGAAATCTGCAGCTTTGGAGATTTGAGTTGTGATTTCTCTTGAATTCATATCTTATCTTCCGCCAACAGTTATTGAATCAACCTTAATATGAGGTTGGCCAACAGTTACGTTGACACTTCCACTAATGGATCCACAGAATCCAGGAGCCAATTCGAGATCATTTCCGCACATTGATATTTTTGGCATAACTTCTTTAGCCTCACCGATCAATGTTGCTCCCTTTACTGGACTAGTTAATTTTCCATTTTTGATAAGATATCCTTCTTCTACCGCAAAATTAAATTGTCCTGTAGCACCTACACTGCCACCACCCATTGATTTGCAGTAAAGCCCTTCACTAATACTATTGATTAAATCCTCTTTAGAGTGCTCACCTTTAGCTATATAAGTATTTCTCATTCTTGAAGCTGCAGCAAATGAATAATTTTGTCTTCTTCCACTTCCTGTTCTTTTATGGCCAGTTCTTAATTCACCTGCTCTATCGGATATGAATTTTTTTAAAATTCCATCTTTTATAAGAACTGATTTTTCGGGTTCCATACCTTCATCATCTACTGATAATGAACCGAAGGATCCTTCTGATATCCCTTCATCTATTGCTGTTACAGATTCATGTGCAATTTTTTCATTCAATTTATTCTCAAATGGTGTTGTTCCTCTCTCTATTTGAGTAGTTTCAAGTAAATGACCACAGGCTTCATGGAATATAACGCCACCAAATTTATTAGCTAATACAACAGGCATTTGTCCTGCATCAACATAATCTGCATACAACATGTTCATTGAACTTTCAAACACATCATTAGCTGCTTTTTCGTGATCCCATAATCTAAATTCATTAGGCATTCCTGACGATCCAAATCTTCTACTTCCACTAGATCTATATTGGGCATCACTTGCAATTACGTTGAGACCAACTGTTTGATGCAATCTAATATCTGAGACATAGGTTCCGTCACTGGAGGCTATGATTACTTCTTGAAGATTTCTTGAGTAACTTCCTTTCCTAGTTATTATTTTATTATTTTTTTTTAAAGACTTTGTGCTAATTAGTAGTTTTTCACTTATCTCATGAATAGAAGGGACTTCATTAATCCATTTTTTCTTGGATAAACTATAGTCCCTATGTTTATTTAAACCGTTAAATAGTTCTCTTTTGTTGTCTGTTATGTCTAACATCTCAATAGCCTGAGATACCGATCTCATCAAGCCATGTTTTGTTAAATCATTTGTACTTACAAATCCATCTTTTTTTTCTTTAAAGATTCTAATACCTGCACCCCTTCCAAATGATGGACTTACACTTGTAATAAAATCTTCTTCTGCTAATACGCTTGAGTTGTCAGTATTCTCTATAAATATTTCTACAAAATCAGCACCAAGTCCAATACCGTAGAAAATGATTTCTTCTAATAAATCTTTATTGCAACTACCAAAAACGATTTCATTTGATTTGATTTGTGACGAAAGCATATGAGTCTATAAATCTTCTCTGTATTAAAGATTATCTAATCGAAGGTTGGAAATCTTTGCTATCAAGAGGTTTTAATAAGTATAGTCTTAATAACTGGTAACCGTTTGATAAATATTTAGGTAATTTTTTAAAAGTTTCTGATACTTTATTTCCATCACTGTTTGCAATATCAGAAAGAACCTTATTATTCTCTACTATTTTATCTAATCTTCCATAAAAAGATTTATCATAAACGTCCATTACTACAGGGAAAACTCTAGCTGCAGTTTCATTTGTTTTATTAATAACAAACTGGTCATAATCTCTGGCATCTAAACCTAAAGAACTGTAGAAATCTTTTTTAATTCCCAAATCCCTTGCATACATAGTTGCAAATACAGCTAATAGAAAGAACCTTGACCATAACTTGGATGTTAATGGAAGATTATTCAAGAAATATCTAAACCTATGGAAGTAGTCGAATAATGGGTGTGTAAAAGTAGAGCCGCCAATGGTAATTTTTTGGCTTAATGATTTAACAGTACGTGGCTGTGCTTTCATTAATGCGTCAAAGAAATCCCCATGTCTATTTTCATCTTGACACCAATTTTCAAAGTAATTAAATAGTGGAAAAATTTTGCTATCAGGGTTCTTTTCGAGATGCCTATAAATTGCTATGTATCTCCAATAACCTATTTTTTCGGATAAATAAGTAGCATAAAAAATACTTCTTGGAGGGAAATAAGTGTAATCTTTATTGGCTGTTAAAAAACCTAAATCTAACTGAAGTCCAAAGTCACTCATTGATTTATTTAAAAAACCTGCATGTCTTGCTTCATCTCTGGCCATATGAGCAAAACATTCAGCAAGTAGAGGGTTTTTGACTTTAATTCTCTTACTAAGTTCCTTGTAAAGTAAAAAACCTGAAAATTCCGATGTACAACTTCCCTCGAGAAAATCAACAAAAAGCTCTCTTGTCTCAGGATCTAATTTTTCTGCAGCGCCTTCAAATTCACTATTTCTTACAAAATGATGTCTATTGTAATCTTTCCTAAATTCCTCACAAATAGCTTCCAATTCCTCCTCGTTTATTGATAAATCCATATTTTCCATAGCCTCAAAGTCTGTTGTATAGAATCTTGGGGACAAAATTGTTTCTTTTGCTGGTATCTTTCCATTATTAATATCTTTTTTATTTTTTGATTCAACAGTTGATTGAGCCATTTTTTATTCGGTTTATTAATACTATTATTTACTATGATTTGTATTTTCGAGGGAAAAGTTAACTTGGTGTTATTGTTTTTCTAATTAACTCCTATTAACTTTTGCCCATTCAATCTTTGAAGTACTCTTGAAATTATTAATTTTAGGGTAATTCTTTTTTCGTCAATAAGAAAGGATTCAATAATACTGGGTTGTTGATTAGGTTTTGATAAAGAAATACTTTTTAATGAACTAATGTCATCCTTCTCGAAGGATAACCAAAAGTTACATGTATCTTTAATTTCACAATTTATTACCCAACATTTATCTCCAGCAATAGGTCTATTTGTGTTAGTGAGATTAATATTGTTTATTTCTAATCCTCTTTGATTAATTTCCTCAGTAAATGAAGGAATTAGGTGGATGTTAATAAATTCTTGGAAAGGCTTTTTCTCTACTGGGAGTTCTTTTTTTGGTTTTGTTATAGGTTTTTCGGGAGTATTAATTTCATTTTTTATAACAACTTTAGTAACAGAATCAAGATTATTTGTATCCATGTTGATAACTTTTTCTGATTTAGGTTCTTTTATTTCCTCAGAGTTTGATTTAGTAGTGTTTTCAGATATTTCTTTATTAACTTCATTATTTTTGTCTAAATTTTCTTCCATAAAAAAAACTATTTATTCCATTATAAATTAAAAAAACATTTTTTAATTAATTTTTTTTCTACCAATCATTATCAGCACTATCCCAGTCATCTTTATTATCCTGATTTGAATAACTTTGATCTTTTTTAAAATTATTATCATTCATATTTTTGACTACTCTGTAATTAACAGAAATCGTTGGTTGAGTTTCTCTAATATCCCTTTGTGGAGGCATCTCAACGTCTGGTTCCATTTCTTCCTCATTATTATTAGATACAAAATCATCTTCCACATTTTCGAAAGTTTTTTTTCTGGAACTAGTACTAGTTATTCTTGTATTCAATAAAGTGCTTACAAATAAACCTGAAAAAAATGAAATACTGATTAACTTACCTATACTTACTTCTTGGAGAGTCCATTTAAAGTATCTAAATGAAGTCTTCTGATTATTATTTGTATATAATAAAATTTGAATAATTATTAGTAAAAAAAGAGTTAATAATAAATATTTTTTCTTAAACATATTTCTAATAAAGTTATCTTAAATTTTTGGTTAATATTTCCATAATATAATTATTGAAAAAATATTTATGTTAATTCTAAATCAATCTGATATTTAAGAATATCGACTTTTATTATTTTTACTTCTATTGGATCTCCAACTTTATATGATTTTTTAGATTTTCTTCCAATTAATAGATTTTGCCTTGACCTGTATTCATACCAATCATTATTAAGAGTGCTTACGTGTACTAAACCCTCTACATTTAGTTCTGATATCTCAACAAAGAAACCATATGTTTGCACTGATAAAATAAACCCATTATAAATATTACCTAGTAATTTTTCTGCTTTTCTTACTTTTTTTATATTTATCATATTAGATTTATATTGGTTAACTTTGTACTTGAATTCATTAAGTTTGTCTATCACAAACTTGTTAAATAATATTTCTAGATTTTTTGAAATTGATGAATTAAATATATCCCAATTTACTAGGTCTAATGAATTACTTTCCGATATATTGATTGTATCAATATTATTTTTCTTTGATTTCTTACCATTTATTATCATATTAAAAATACAGTACTGGTTAATAAGATTAGTAAAGTCAAATCCAGGAATTGTCCATGGAGAAATAAATAATTTTTCTGATTCATCATTATCAGGCTCTTTAGATATCAACCTTATTTCATTGTCCTTAAATTCATTAATTAGAAGTTTATGTAAGATTCTTTTTTTATTATCATCGCCACATAATTTAATTACTTGGCTAAATGTCAAATTGCCATCTTCATTAAGCTCTATATCATTATCAATAAATTCTGAATATTTGATGATTTCATTTGCATTAACATAATCTATTCCATTTGAGAGATGTCCGGCGCTTTTTAAGCCATATTGATTTGAATGTTTGAACCATATTAAATTAGCTTCATATAATATTGGTGAAAGGTAAGTTTGGCAATCTTCTTTATTTAATGATTCAAAATATCCTTTTGAATATTCAGCTGGATTGTGAATAAAAAATTCTTCAAGTGACTCAATTTTATTAAGTGGTGCAGGAATCTCAACCTTACCCTCCAAAAGATGTTTTTGTCTGAATGAACATGAAATTTCAAGTATTTTATCTAAATCGTCGATATATTCCTTTATTGGTTTTAATACCCGAGAGGTTATCCTTGATTTACTTTTTCTAGATAGAAGCGCTTCAGTATGATCACTTCCAACATTAAGAGTGCATTTTACTAAAGTAAGATGAAATGACCAATCAATTATTTCATTATCACTATTTAAATGCACACAGAGGCTTATCGCTTCATTCTTTTCACCAATTTTAAATTCAGAATCATTTCTTATGGCTTCACTAAGGTAGTTTTGCCAATCATTTAATAAGGGTAATGATTCAAATCCTTTAAATAATATTTCTAGAGATTTTTTACTATTTAGGTCTACTCTTTCTGCAAGGTTATTTGTATGTATCCATAATTTAGTACTTTTATTTTTCCCCTGATCTATTTGAATCATTGGGAGCATTGGAGAATTATTAGAATTCCAACTTTTGAACAAATAAGAGTTTTTATCTGTAAGGTCTATCCTCTCCCTTTGTTCTATTTTTTTTGATTCAATTTTATTTAAATTATATGAATTAACGATATTGCTTTTAGATAAAACAAAGTCAGTATCATAGTCTTCGTTATTGTTTAGTTTTAGTTCTTGTATCACATGACCTAGTCCTTCTTCTTGACCTATGGGGAATCTATCAATCTCAACTTTTACTATATTCTTATTGTCTGGATTGAAAGTGTATTTTTTATTCTCTCTTGGAAGTTTTATTTTAGAAAGGATCCTATCGTCTATTGGTATTGCATATACATCATTGTTTATTATTTCTACTTTAGAAAGAAGTATTTGATTTGATCTTTCAAGAATACAATCAACTATTCCTTCAGGTGATCTTCTTCTATATCCCTCTTTTATTATCCTTACTAAAACTTTATCTCCATTCCATGCATAGTTAAGTAGATTTTCTTTAATGTAGATATCTTCTTTGTCTTTTCCTCTTACAGCAAAGCAATAGCCTTTGCTACTACATCTTATTTTGGCGACAAGATGATCATTATCCTTTATGCAAGTATATTCATCATTTTCATTTTTATTAATTATTTCAAGTTTTTCTAGAGCTGTTAAAGCAATATCTAATTTATCCTTATCAGATTTCTTTGTAATTTTTAATAATCTGCATAATTTTTTATATTCTAATCCTTCTGACTGATTAAGATTATCAATTATTGAAGATGATGTGAACATGATCTAAATGAAATTATTTATTAATTTAGGGATATACACTTCATTATTACACCTTATTATCCAAGCTTAAAACTAATTATTTTCTTTCTCTTCTTTTTCTTCTTTTTCGATGGTGAAAGAGTTGATAAAAAGCTTTATACCAATGATGAAAAATGTAATGGACGCTATTGACTTAAGAACTACTTCGGGTAAAAAACTTGAAATAGAACCACCTGTTAAAGCTCCTAGTAAACTTGCAAAAACAAGTGCTGAAGAAGATCCTAAAAAAACTGCTAATGGTTTATTTGAAGTGCCACTTATTGTTAAAGTAGCTAGTTGAGTTTTGTCACCTAATTCAGCTATGAAAACGGTTAGAAATGTTGATAGTAATAAACTTAAAACCATTTATAAATAATTTTTGAATGTTTCATAAGCTAAAAATATACTTATCAATATCATTAAAGTACCAGTAGATAAAGCAAATTTGCTAGGAGATATTTTTTTTGATACCCATTTACCAATAAGAACTCCTACTATGCTAGAGCTTATTAATGCTAGAGAACTTCCAAGAAAAACAACTATTGGCCTGCCCGATTCGGCAGAAAGCATTAATGTTGCTATCTGAGTTTTATCGCCAAGTTCAGCAATAAATATTGTTGTAAAAGTAGTTATAAATATCGAAAAAAAACTTTTTTCTAGATTGTTTTCTTTTTTTTCTAATTTACTATTCATTTTTCTGAAACAGCAATTCTAAAAGATTTCATCTCTTTACTTTGGTATCCATAATTTGATGAAATATGTTGTTTGCAGCAATCTATCAAAAATTTATCACCAGATTTCAAATATCCTTTAAATGAAGTTGAAAATTCACTTACACGGCAAAAATGCGGTCTGGTTTCATAAATTAAGCATTTTTTATTTTCTCTGTCCAGGTTTTTACACCAACCGTCTTTAGCCGTCATCGAATTTATCAAAGCTATATCTTCTTTGTTAAGTTTGTTAGCCAAATCGCTTCTTTCGTTCAAGTCGAATTTACAACAAGCTCCACAATTTTCTATACATGTCCATGATTTCATAATTTAATTCAATCTTGTAACGTATCAGTACAGTTCTATCATTTATTTGTAAAAATAGTATCACAAAACATATTCATTAATCATGGCAACACTTATTCCTTTGGCTGTAGTTGCGTTAGCAGGACCAGCAATAATTGCTCTTGTTTTTTACCGTAAATAAAAGAAATTTTTTTTGGTGACATATCTGGAGGGTGTTTATTGGGATTTAGATGGGACCATCGCAAATACAGAATTAGAGGCCCATTTACCTGCTTTTAATAATGCTTTTAATGACCTTGGCATTGATTGGAATTGGGAAACTAATACATACATTAAACTTCTGAAGATAAATGGGGGCAAAAATAGGATTGCTTATTACGCTAAATATAATAATGATAATTTCTCAGAAGATTTAATTCTCAAAATTCATGAAACAAAGCAGTTTCATTATTTAGAAATTATAAAAAAAAATTGCGTTAGTCTCAAAACTGGTGTTTTTAGATTAATAAATGAACTATATAGAAAAAAAGTAAGACAATTTATTGTTACTTCAAGTTCAAGAAATCAAGTTGATCTTCTTGTGGAATACCTTTTTAATGGCTTCAATCCTTTTGAGTTCATTATTTCAAGTGAAGATGTTGAATTAAAGAAACCAAATCCGTTGCCTTATCTAAAGGCAATTCAATTAAGTGGTATAAACATAAATAACTCAATTGTTTTCGAAGACTCCAATCCAGGATTGAAATCTTCCTTGGCAGCTAACTTACCCACAATATTTATCCCTTCAAATATCCCAATTGTTCTTGAGGAAAATATTAAATTAGATTGTATTTTAGACTGTCTTGGTGATGAGAATAATGTGGCAAATGTAATTAAAGGCCCTAAACTAAAAAAATCATATGTTGACTATAGCTTTTTAAGTGATTATTTAGTGTCTTTTAGTAATGCAAAAAACTAATTTTTCAAGAATTACCTACCAGTTAAATAATTTATTTTTTGGGTTTCTAAGTGATACATGGAGGACAAAATCTATTGGTCTAATTTCTGTTTTGACAGGTTATTTTTTGTTCGCCAATTTTCTTACAAAATTTATATCTGAAGGTAAAAATGAGTTAATTATGGTTCCAATAATTATCTTTTTTATTGAAATCATTATAAGAATTAAACCTGCCTCAAGCTCAAAATTTTATTATCTATGGACGGTAGTTGATAAATTAAGAATTGGCGCAATTTATGCAGTTATACTTGAGGCATTTAAATTAGGATCTTAAAAGTTATTCTTCTTCTTCTTCTTCTTCAATAGGATAAACAAATCCTTGAGCTTTCCCAGTTAGAACTGATTTACCTAAAGATATAGCTTTTTGAGCTGCTATTGCTGCTTTCCCCTTCCAGACAGCGTGCCTTTGGTTCCTTTTGCTCTTTGATTTTTTCTTCTTTGGTACAGCCATTCTGTTTCTTTATTTCCATATAATAATATAACCTTTAACTGGTTATCTCCAAAACTTTTGAGTATATTTTGTTTATATACGTCAATTTTTTAAATAAGCATATATGCTTTATTAATCACTTATAAAGATTAGTGTTTAGATCAAAATTCTCATATTCAGATTCTAAATCAAGTTATTCGGATCTTCTAGAAGATATAGAGACGGGGAAAATAGAATCAATATTTTTCTATCCTAGGCAGAGAGAAATTGATGTTCTGTATAAAAATGGCGATAAATTTAAAATACCTATTCTTTACAACGATCAATTAATCCTTGAAAAGGCTACTGAAAATAAGGTAGATCTAACTATTAACAATAGTAGAAAAGAAGCCTCAGCTGCTAATTCATTCGCTTCAATAAGTCTTTTCCTAATTTTCATATTAGCTATAGTCTTAATTTTGAGAAGTACTTCAAAATTGGCCTCCAGAGCTTTTGGTTTTACCAAAAATCAATCTAAATTTGTAACTATTGATGATGTAGAAACGAGATTCGATGATGTAGCTGGCGTACCTGAAGCCGCAGAGGAATTAAAAGAGGTAATAACATTTTTGAAAGAACCAAAGAAATTTGAAAATCTTGGAGCGAAAGTTCCCAAGGGAGTTCTTCTAATAGGCCCACCAGGGACAGGAAAAACATTATTAGCTAAAGCAATTGCTGGTGAATCAGGAGTACCTTTTCTCTCAATATCGGCTTCAGAGTTTGTAGAACTTTTTGTTGGTGTTGGAGCAAGCCGAGTTCGTGATCTGTTCTCTAAGGCTAAGGAAAAATCTCCTTGTATAATTTTTATTGATGAAATTGATTCCATTGGTAGGCAAAGAGGGTCTGGGATCGGAGGTGGAAATGATGAAAGAGAACAAACCCTTAATCAGCTTCTAACTGAATTAGATGGTTTTGCTGATAATTCTGGGATTATTGTTTTAGCAGCAACAAATAGACCAGATATTTTGGATGCGGCATTATTAAGACCAGGTAGATTTGATAGGAAAATTGAAGTAATGCTTCCAGATTTAGATGGAAGAAAAAAAATTCTTTCAGTACACTCACTTTCCAAACCACTTTCAAGCGAGGTTGACTTAGGATATTGGGCTTCTAGAACAGCCGGATTTTCGGGAGCAGATCTTGCAAACTTGATGAACGAGAGTGCTATTCACTGTGCAAGAGACGAAACTAAATTAATCAATGATCTTCATATAGAAAATGCTCTTGATAAAATTACCATTGGCCTGAGAAGCTCATTAATAACTTCTCCTAATATGAAAAAAATTATTGCTTATAACGAAGTAGGTAGAGCAATTGTATCTGCTGTGAGAAATGGAATTGAATCAGTTGATAAAATTACGATTTTACCTAGATCTGGATCTATAGGAGGATATACAAAAATATGCCCTGACGAAGATGTAATTTCTAGTGGATTGATTTCAAAAAAATTATTATTTTCAAAAATTGAAATTGCTCTAGCTGGAAGAGCGGCAGAAACGATAGTTTTTGGTGAAAGTGAAATTACACAATGCTCCATAAATGATATCTCTTATGCGACAAATATCGTAAGGGAAATGGTTATAAAATATGGATTTTCAATTATTGGTCCAATTTCAATGGATTCTGATAATAATGAAATGTATTTAGGAGATGGATTATTTAGAAGAAAGCCTCTCATAGCAGAAAATACCAGTTCTAGAATAGATAATGAAATCATAAATATATCTAAAATTTCATTAAATAATTCAATAAAAATATTGAAAAAAAATAGAGTCTTACTAGATAAATTAGTTGATATACTTTTAGATCAAGAAACTATAGATAAAAAAGTTTTTAAATTAACAACTTCTAAATTGTTGAAAGTTTGATTTAATTGTTTTAAATTAAATAAAAATATTTTCTTGATAATTAAAAACAATACAACTAAGTTATTTTTTACAATTTCATTTTTACTTATTCTTCCATTTGTACAAAAACAATGGTTTAATTTGTATTCATTCAATATTAATGATATTTCCTTTTATTCAATTCTTTACTATTTGAGCGGTGCAATATGTCCATTTATAGTTTGTTTAAACTCTTTAAAAAACTATACATATTATAGTTTTAATAGGGATAAAATTCATAGTAAAAAAATAATTAGAGGAAAAAGATTATTATTATTAGTAGCAATAAATTTAATATTTCTCTCTTACTTTATAGCTGATTATATATATATAAATTTTGATCTTATATTTAATTTATTCTTTAAAGAAGTTAATGTACCAAAACCGAATATTCCACAGTTATGTTTTTTCATATTTTTAATTTCTATTTTATTAATTTTTAAGAAATCTAGGTTACTTTTAAAAAAAATAATATTGGTAAATTTTATTTTGATTTCTCTCTATCTTTGGCATCTTCAAATTAATAATATTGGTGCTGATGATCAGTTTCATATTTATAGATATTTTGGTTTAAATGACTTAAATTTAATTAATCTTTTTATCTTAGTCTCCATAGAAATTTCTTTTTATACGTGGACTTTTATATCATATAAAACTAATTTAAGCGATTGGATCGTCCATAAACCTCAAAAAGGAGATATCATCCCCTTTTTGAATATGTTTATTTTTTATTTTTTTATAATTATTTACTATTCAATACTTACTTAAGTTTTTCTAATCCTTCTATAGCGCAGAAAAATATTCCTTACTACCTTTGGGGTCCTCTAACATTGTTTTCTCTCCGGGGGTCCAGTTTGCTGGACATACTTCATCTGGGTTCGCCGCGACGTATTGGTAACCTTGAAGAATCCTTAGTGTTTCATCAACATTTCTACCTACAGGAGCCTTGTTAACAGTCGTATGCATAACTACTCCTTCTGGATTGATTAGAAATAAACCCCTATCGGCCTCTCCATCATCATTAAGGACATTGTACGCTTGGCAAATTTCTCTTTTTAAGTCAGAAACTAACGGATAGTTAATATCACCTATTCCACCTTCATTTCTTGGGGTTTGTATCCAAGCCAAATGACAGTGTTTGCTATCAACTGATACCCCAAGTATTTCCGTATTAAGTGCTGAGAAATCTTGGTATCTATCACTAAATGCAGTGATTTCAGTAGGACATACAAATGTAAAATCTAGTGGGTAAAAAAATAAAACAACCCATTTACCTCTTAGACCTGAAAGTGTAATCTCCTTAAACTCTTGATCATATACTGCTGTAGCACTAAATTCTGGTGCTTCTTGGCCAACTCTTAAGCTCATGAATAAATTTGTCCTTATTTAAATTATGTATGGTCTGAATGACCGTAATAAGTATTATAATTTTATTAATAATGAATTAGCAAGTTTTTTTTTAATTCAATGAAATGGCATTATTCCTTTACCAGAAAATTTTCTATTTTGAATCATAATAAACTTTTAAAAAATCTTAAAAAGGAGTTAATTAAATATCCCATTAACAGGCTTGACAATAAAAATTCGAATTAAAAGAAATTTTATTTTATTTAATATTCCTCTATATTTAACTCACTATAATAAATAATAATTTTTTTAATATTTTAATTATGGCTAAATATATTGAAAGACTAAAGGATAAAGTTAAAATAAAAAAATTTGATTCGAATCAGCCAATTGGAGCTTGGATTTTCGTTTTAATATTAAATGTAGTGGGATTTGCAGGATATTTTTACTTAAAGGTAAATCATATACAACTAGGTAGTTAATAACTTATCTTATTTCTTTTTTAATTGAGCGACAAAAATTTTTTAGTCTTTCATTTCTCGTTAAGTCAGGTAAAGTCCAAATTGATTCTGTCTCAGGTAATGGATCTTTGCTCCATTCTTTGAATTCTTCCATTATCGAAGCATTATTTGATTTTGATATATACTTTTTTCGTTTTTTTAAATATTTTCTTATCACTGTAAGATTTTCCTCAATATATTCCCTCATAAAAAATACTTATTCTTATACTAATTTATCATCTAGCAAGTTCTGCTTTAAAGATAAGATTAATTAGACATTTTGAACTGCTTGAAAAAGTCCAAACGAATAACCACCTATTAGAATCCAGCCAAGTACACTTGATATTATTGTAGATCTTCTATTGTGTCTCCTTAATGCTGATTCAATCATTTCATTAACTTCGTCTCTATTAAGGTATTCTTTATTGAAATTTTTTTTCATTTTTTTCTTTTTACAATAAACGAATTTATAAGAAAGTGAGCTAAAGCTTTTAACTTATCAGTAAGATTTTTTATTTTTGATTTTTTAAATATACATTATATTTATCTATAAATATATTATAAAATTTTAAAAGTAAATTTTATAAGTTAAGGTATAGGAATTGGATAATCATGGTTTTTTTAAACAAATAATGAATATTAATGATAAATCTGTTTTAGAAATGCTTAATAAACTTATTGCTATTAATAGGCTAAATAAAACTCAAATTCTTCAAATGGTGAATTTAGTTTCAATATCGAATGATTTCAATGATTTAAAGGATAATTTGAAATGGGAAAGTTCTAAATCATTTCATCAAAATATTTAAAATAAGAAAACTCATTGTTTGATTTTAATAAATTCTTGAAATTTTCATAAAAGATAAATAATAGTTAAATAAATTTTTGAAAATAATTTTTTTTATAAGAAACTTGCTCTTGATTATTATAATTGAATGTTGATTTCTTATCCTTGCTATTTGATTTAATTAGTATTGAAGAAATGATTATTATTATTAGTATGATAAGTAGGTCTCCAATAGTAATCCCTCTCTCCTTAAGATTCATAATAAAAAATATATTTGTTTAAATATACCTTTTTTTATTTGATAAACTAGTATAAATAACAAACGTGCTAAAAATATATATTAAGGAAATATAAAAATATAAATACTATATTCTTTTGAATCATATAAAAAAAATAGATAAATTATTTATATGGAAGTCAAAAAAAATTTTGTAGTTCTAATAATACTGATTTTTTCTCTAAAGAAATGATTATCACAAAAAAATCACTTAACGAAAATCAACTCAAGTTTACTTATCAAAAACAGCTAATTTCAAATCTATATTATAAGCACAAGGAATGGTCAAAATCGATTGACTTTAAAATTTAAAAGCTGTCTTTGATTATATTTAAAAGTTTATTTCTTTTATTTATATTTTTCTCTTCCCAATGAAGTGTTACTTCATCATTAATGATAGGTTTTGCTTCATAAGCTAGATACCAAAGAATAAATCCGGCAGGAAATATTAAAATATGCATAGCAAAATTAGTTGACTTAAATCAAATATAGTGCAACACTTATAATGTGCAAGTGTGACACTAATTTTTATTAATTATGCCCTCTTCGAGGAAAAGAATTGGTTTTTTGCCAAGTGAAGAAGTTCATGAAATTATTGAAAAATTGTGCACAGCTAATGAATTTAGTCAGTCAAAGGTTACAGGATTATTGGTCGAAGAAGCTTTGAGGTCTCGAGGTGTGTTAAATGAATCTTTTGGTCAAAATAAAATCTTTAATAAGGATTTAATCAATTTTTCTATTGATCAAGAAACACTCTCTGAAAATAATAAATCTCCACTTAATTTTGACGACTATGAAGTTAATAAAAAAGTATTATCTGAAGATATCAAAATGATGTATGAATTTATTGAGTTTAAGTATTTTAAGAAAATCATGAAACGAAATAATAATATTAATGAATAAATAGTGTCACACTATTAATGTTTATATGAGAATGCTTTTCAATAGAATTTAGAAATTAAGCAAAGATAAATATTTTTGAATATTTCTAATCAACTTTTTAAAGTGGGATCCAAAATAAATTTAATCTTTAAAAATTTAGCGGACTAAATCCTCGTGGAGATATGAACCTTAGCCCGCTTTAAAAAAATAGCAATAAAAAAATATAAATACAATAAGTATGCAAATTTACTTTTGATTTAAAATTGGAATATAAAAAATCTAAATATAAATGACAGTAAGTGAATTAAATGAACACAGGATCAATTCTGTGATTTTCTTGAAAATCTTCAGCAAATAGAGAAACTTAAAAATAAAGATATACGAATTTTACTTGATAAGATATTTAGAAAATATGGAGGAAAAGTAGAAAATAAATGAAACCCTTATTAATCCCAATATTAGTTTTGCTTAATTTACCAAGTGTTGTTCATAGCTCCCACTTGAATAATCAGAAGGAACTTTTAGTCACCTCAGAAAGCACTAGGGAATCTATCGAATTGGCAAAATACCTTAAAGATATTGGCGTAGTAAAATATTCAGCATTTTGGTGTCCTAATTGCCTTAATCAAGGTGAATTGTTCGGTAAGCAAGCTTATAGTGAACTTAATGTAGTTGAATGTGCAAGGGATGGCATAAACAGTCAAACTAAATTATGTATTGATAAAAAAATTAAAGGGTTTCCCACATGGGAAATCAATGGGAAACTAATTCTAGGTGTACTTTCACTAAAAGAGTTATCAAAGTTGACTGGATTTAAGAATTAAGGAATAAGTAAAAGGATTAATGGCTAGATATCAAAAGTTATTTCTTGAGTCCCTTTCATACAATCTCCATCTAGATAATTAACTACTTTTTTTGATATTAATCCAATACTTACAGCAACTATTCCAATAGCAAATACAGCTCTATATCTTTTGCTTGAGATGAGATATTTCATTGGGTATTTATAATTATTAAATAGTAGGGATAATGAAATTATTACGTGGAATTTTTGTTAAAAAAATAATAACAAGTAATCCTAATTCTATAATTTTTTAAATAATTTTTAGATATAAGATTTCTTGAAAATCCTTAATCAATTAATACTTATATATCTTTTTTCAGTATTTTTGTTTATATTTGACAGTCTTTTTATAATTAAAATAAGATTTTTATTTTTTTATGAAAAATAAAGAATTTAATGTGACTCAAGGAATGGCTTTGTTACTTTTGAAGCCATTAAATTTACCCGCTAATTACGTCCTTAATCTCATAATTTATATAACTAACCCTAGTAATAATATTGGTTACTAAGAGTCTTCCCAAACTGGTTTGGTTCTCCTCCAACCTTGAGCGATTAACTTTATCCATTCATCTCTAGCTTTATCAACTTTAAGTTCTTCTCTAGTTGTCATGAGAGGTGGTTCTTTTCCTAAAACACCAAGAATTTTTCCTGAGTCAATAAACATATATTCAAAAAATTTATCTCTATTTTGGTTATTCTTTGAAAACCTTTTAACCCTTGAACGATTAGAATTTATGAGCCAAAAATATTCAGTCAATCTTACTAATTTTATATATTCTCAATTGGTGCCATTGTTAATCCTTTGCTGTAGAGTTGCTCATGATATAGCTCTGCCTGTTCAAGATTACCTCTCCAAACCTCCGCCGATCCTGTTTTGTCAACTTTGATGGTTAGATCCCATGCCCTTTTTTCAGTCATGCTTGGGATTATTGTTAGAAGACAATTTGCGACATGCTGAAAGGTATTAAAATTGTCATCAAGAACTATAACTCTTGCTTCTGGATATTTTGCTTTAGATTTCTTTGGATCTAAGACTGTGCCGAGTGAATTAAACATTATTGTCTTTAATACTTTAATTAAATTAAAATTTCACCTATGTTCATCAATTGAAAAGTATTATAAATGTCTCGAGCGTGACTTGAACACGCGACCTGCGGGCTATGAATCCGCCGCTCTAACCAGCTGAGCTACCGAGACATGGGAATATTGTAAGGCATTGGTTGTACTTAATTACCATTTTGAAAATTTATTTGTTTGTGGGCCTCATATATAGCAATTCCGCATGCTACAGAAAGGTTTAGACTTCTAACACCTTTTTGATCATTTTCCCCAGTCTGTAAATTCGGCATAAATATTGATATTAAAAAGTCGCTTTTTTTAATAATTGAATCTGGTAATCCTGAATCTTCTCTCCCAAATAGCAAAATATCATCTTGCATAAATTTAAAATCCTTCAAGTACAATCCATTTTTTTTACTAAAAGAAATTATTCTTTTTGTTGATTTTGACGTCAAAAATTTTTCAAAATTCTCAAACTTATTAACTGTAACTAGAGGCCAATAGTCTAATCCTGCTCTTTTTAAATATTTATCTTCTAGTTTAAAACCCAAGGGCTCTATAAGATTTAAAGGTATATTAAATGCAGCACATGATCTGGCAATATTACCAGTATTTTGTGGGATTCTAGGTTCAAAAAGAGCAACTTCCAATTTTAAGTAGGTATTTCAATACTTATTTCATCTATTTTGATTGCTCTGCCGTTTATTGCCAGCCAATTATCTTTTGATATTTTGGTTATTCTCTTTTGAAGTTCGCCAATTCTTTCAATATAAATATTACCAATTTTATATTCAGAAACAAGGCTCCAACCTACTTGTTCTCCAACAATAATTGTTTTGCTTTTTCTTTTCATTAAGAGACTTATAAGTGCATTCATTTTTGTTGACCATTCATTTTGTTCCTGGCCAATACTTTTCATAACGAATCCGCCAATCGAATCTATTAATAATGGACCTTCTTCTTTTCTTAATGTATTTAATAGATCTGTCGTTTCTATTAATTTCCAATCTTTTGGCCTTCTTTTTCGATGTAGAATAATTTTATCTTGCCATTCTTTATCATCCAAATTGTTTTCAGATAAGGCGACATATGATAATTTTTTTACCTCCTTTGCAAGATGCTCGGCGAATTCACTTTTGCCACTCTTTGTACCCCCTGTGATAAAAACTAAATAAGATGAATATTCACTAATACTTAAATCCTTGGCATTCATAAATTCTCTATTATTTAGAGAAATACCACCATGTCGCTAAAGGGATAATTGTGGCCGCAATTAACAAACCTATAACTATATATGTAGCAGTTGAACTCTCGGTATCTTTTGATCTCATAGTGTTAAAATTTGGATCCACTACAGGATTGTCAATAGATGAAGGCTGACTTTTTTCGTAATTTATAACAGTCTTCTGTTGAGCAGTACCAAAATATTTATTTATGCTAATAATTTCATTTGCGTAGGTAGTAGAGGGGATAAGAATAAAAATTAAGCCAGTAAAGATAAAAGAAAGTATATATTTATTGATTTTTAGGTTCATTTTGAAAGGTTTTGGTTAATTATATATTAAAAACCATATGTTTGACTAATTTTAAATGTACTAAACAATATAATGTTTGCATAATTTAATTAGAAATAACATATTTAAAATATGGGATTCAATGGGAAATCATTAATATTAATAGGTGCAACACTCTTTATTTTTCAGATAGCAAATTTCATTTCAATAGAAAGAATCACTCCTGAGCTCGAAAGAGCACAAGTGTTAGCCGCAATAGCTTCATTAATTATTATTTTGATAGGTTTTTTATTTAAACAATTCGAACCATTAGCTGGTGAGAAAGCTGCTCTAAAAGGGGAAAATAAGTTTCTCTTCGATAGAAGCATGCCCGATGAAGTTATTGATGAACTTGCTTGGGGTTCTGAAGCAATATTAACTTCTACAGCAGCAGCAGCAATATTAATCCACAATGATGGCGTTAATATATTGAGGAGGGGAATCACTTCAAGTAATGATTTTGAACCTGGGGAAACTTGTCTGAGATCTATAAAAGATATGAAATTAATATCATTAGCAAACACAAAATTTTATCCTGGAAGAGATGAATTTTTTAAATTTTGTGCCGAAATTCCATCTATCTTAGTTGTACCTATAAATAATAAGGCTTTTATATTGATTGGAGGCTGGAGTGCTAAGTGTTTTACTAAGTCTGATGAAAAATGGATTAATAACTGGTCCAAAAAAATTAATAATATTTTTTCAAAAAATAAAATTTAAAAATAAATTATTGATTTTACTCTTTTATCTTTTGCTTTAAAACTTACTGATTCAGTTGTTAAATTATAGTAAGCATTTTCTGAATTTATTTCATATCTATTTTCGTTTTTTTCATTTTTTATTATATATTTTACTGGATTGAAAAATTCAATTATGTTATCTGGACCCAATATAGCTTTTCCTGAATTTAAGATGATATTTTGATTCTCAAATCTTATATTACCCTCTAATAGATAGTTAGTATTTTCTATATACCAAATAAAATTATCAGCATATAAAAAATCCCCATCTTTTTTAAGAGTTTTTAATTTAACATTCCCTTTCAATTTCAGGAGTTTATTGTTTTTTGATAATGTAGATTCTTCTGAACTAATAATGTATTTAGTTTCTTCCCCATTGAGAATATTAATGATAGGCTTTTTTAATTCAAATTTTAATTCAACATTGTCATAACTAGAGTTTGGACTGGTAATTGAATATATTTTATCCCCACCTTTAGAGAAAATAGTCATATCTAAACTTTCTATTTCTTGTATTACTTTATTTTCATCAATTACATTTGGGGCGCAACCAAGCATAAATAATGTAAGGTAAATTATTAATCTATAAATTTTGCTCATACTCCAGTTTATTTATGATTGGAGTGGGTTTTGGGAGACTTGAGTTACTTACTAATAATCCCCAATTTAACTGTTGTTTCCAAGGAATTTCTTCTCTGTATATAGAGCCAAGTTGCTCATTAATTTTTGTAGATAATTCGGGCAATAAAGGTATTAATAACATTCCTATTATTCGGGTACTTTCTAAAACGTTATAAATAATTTGTTTAACTAGAGGTAGATTATCTTTATCTTTAATTAACAGCCATGGTTGATTATCATTCAAATACAAATTTGTATTAATTGCTAAGTTAAGGACTTCATTAGCTGCTAGATCTAATTTGTAGTTATCAAAGTTATAAATATAGTTTTCGACTGCAATTTTGGCAGAATTCTCTAGTTTATTTGCGCTTAAAATTTTTTCATTATTTGGAACTTTATTATCAAACCATTTTCTAGACATAGATGATGTTCTATTTAATAAATTACCTATAGTATTAGCTAAGTCATTATTGATAATGTCAACAAATCTTTTATCTTGAAAATCTCCATCATTTCCTAATGATATGTCTTTAATGAGGTACCACCTTACAGGATCATTTCCATATTTAGTAAGCAATAAATCGGGGTCGAGTACATTTCCCAAGCTTTTACCCATTTTTTGCCCCTCTCTTGTAAGAAACCCATGCCCAAAAACCTTTTTAGGAACTTTCATATTGGCAGAAATGAGCATTGCAGGCCAATATACAGCATGGAATCTAAGAATATCTTTACCAATAAAATGAACATCAGCTGGCCATCCTCCATTAATTGATTTTTCCAATGAATGTTCTGTCTCATCCGAGCTAATGGCGCTTACATATCCAAGTAAAGCATCAAACCATACATAAAAGGTATGGTTATCGTAATCAGGAACAGGAATACCCCATGACACATTTGTTCTTGAAATTGAAAAATCCTTTAAACCTCTAGATACAAAATTTATAATTTCATTTTTTCTTTCTATTGGCTCTATAAAAGAAGGTTCGTTGATTATTTTCTCAATTTCTTTTTGATATTTTGAAAGTCTAAAAAAGAGATTCTCTTCATTTTTCCATTCTAAATTTTTTTGATGTATAGGACACTTATATGTTGATGAGTTTTCTGGATTATCTTTAAATTCTTCACAACCGACACAATACCAACCTTTTTGAACTCCCATATAGATATCGTCTGATGCTTTTACTCTTTCATAAAATTCATTTACAACATATTCATGATTTTTTGAGCTCGTTCTTATAAATTTATCAAAGGATATATTCCAATTATTCCAATTATTATTAAAGACTTCTGAGATTTCATCACAATGTGATTTTGGTTCAATACCCTTTTCATTAGCTGTTCTTTGTATTTTCAAACCATGTTCATCAACACCAGTGATGAAAATAACATCTTCACCTGTAAGCCTTTTATATCTAGCTATTGAGTCACAAATAATTGTTGTATATACACTTCCTAAATGAGGTTTATCATTAACATAGTATAAAGGTGTAGTAATGACAAAAGTCATAAAGCTTTTTTACTAATACTAACAGATATTTTTTAAACTAATAACAACCTATTATATTTATTATCTAATTAATAAATAAACTCTAAAAGATTACTATCATTTATTATATATTTAATTTTATATATTTTATTAGTGTATATTTCTATTGATACAAAAAGAGTAATAAGTATTTCTAGTGAATAATCTGGAAAATAAACCAAAGCAATATTTTTTTTATGATTAATCCACTTAACGAATATTATTTTATAAAAAGGTTTTTTTTCATTCTTAAAAAATAATGTTAAATATTTAAATTTATTATTTTTATATATATTATTAATCTCTGATTGTCTATTTTTTGAATAATCGATAATATTAGAGACTGAATCCTTACTTAGAACTTCGTAATTATTAATTTTATTATAGACTTGTCTTTGTATAATTAAATCAAGATATCTTCTTAATGGTGATGTACATTGTACATACATTTTAAGGCCTAATGATTCATGGATTCCTGGCTTAGTAGTTATGTAACTTCTGCCCATATATTGTTTTAATATTATATACTTAATTTCACTATCATTGTATCTACTAATTATTTCAGATGGATTACAGTTTAATTTTTGAATCCTAAATGCAGCCGCTAAATTATATTTGTCTATAAATAAACTTGTTACATAACCCATTAATATCATTGATTCTGCAACTACAATTTGTGATATTGTTTTCTCTAATTTAGTTGGTATTATCCTATCCTCATATAATTTAATTTTACTATTAGGGCTATCAAAAATAATTGCTCCTTGTTTCTTTCTGAATTTAATACTTTTTTCTAATAAATTTTTAATCTCAATTAATTCTATTTCTTGTTTAGGTTCTATTTCTAATATTTCATTAGCATCTTCATATGTTAATTGATATTTTGGTTTTATTATTGCTTCAGTTATTTCATATTTATTTATTGATCCATCGTCATTGAATTCTATTGCTGCACTAATAGTTTCTGAAACTTTATTTTGAGCTAGATTTGCCTTTTCAAGAATATCTTTAGGTAGCATTGGGACATATTGATCAATTAAATATAAACTGCTATTTCTCTTTCTTGCATTTATATCAATATTAGAGTCATGCAAAAAGAGTTTGCATGGATTACTAATATGTATCCATAAATTTTTTTTATTTCCATCTTTTATTTCTAATGAAATAGCGTCATCAACCTCATGTGGATCATCAGAATCAATAATATATGTTTTTAAATTAGTTAAATCTTTCAAATATTTGAGATATCAATTATAGTGCCAGCTATATTCAATATGAAATTTATCCTTCAGGATTTACGAAGGGTAAAAGAGCTACAATTCTGGCTCTCTTTACAGCTAATGTAAGATCTCTTTGTTGCTTAGAGGTTAAACCTGTCATCCTCCTTGGTAGGATTTTGCCCCTCTCAGTTATGAATTTTTTTAGTAGTTCTACATCCTTATAGTCAATAGGATCTCCAGGTTTGATAGGTGATAATTGTTTTTTAAAAATTGAATTAGGCATGATTTAATTTGATTTGATTACTTAATTTCTTTGTGAATTGTCATTCTGTTTAAATGAGGATTAAACTTTTTTAGTTCTAATCTTTCAGTTGTATTTCTACGATTCTTTTCAGTAGTATATCTTGAGACACCATTTGATCTCTTAGGATCTGTGCTTGTCCTAGCTTCAGTACATTCCAGGGTAACTACAACTCTTGTCCCTTTTTTAGCCATTTTAATTAATACTATATTGTATAATTTTCTATTGTACATCTTCAACAAACTTTTTTGAAGATATACTCATTTCTTTTATGATCACTGATTAAAAAATATATATGAAAGTTTCTCAAAATTGGTTGAAAAATTTAGTAGAAATTACTTCTACTCCTGAAGATCTCTCTGAGAAATTGTCTATTGGTGGATTTGAGGTTGAATCATTAGAAGATTGTTCAAAAAATGTAAATGGTGTTGTTTTAGGTAAGGTGTTATCTGTATTAAAACACGAAGGATCTGACAAACTTTCAATTTGCCAAGTGGATATTGGTAATTCAAAGAATTTACAAATTATCTGTGGCGCACCCAATATCAAACCGAATATTTATGTTTATGTTGCTACTATCGGCGCGAAATTAAATGCAGTTGATTTAACTATTAAAAGAAGTGATATTAGAGGTGTAATGAGTGAAGGAATGATATGTTCACTGCAGGAACTGGGTTTAGAGGACTCTAGCGAAGGGATAGAGATCATTGATGAGGAATTAGCCTTAAAACATGAATTGGGCACTCCAGGGTCTAACTTGCTTCAATTAAATGATTTTATATATGATTTAGCCATTACAGCTAATAGACCTGACGGAATGTCTGTTATAGGTATAGCCCGTGAAATTTCTGCCCTTTTAGAATCCACCTTAAATTTTCCAGAATTAAACAATAAATACAATATTCATTTGCTTAAGGGAATTAAACTTTGTCCAGAGGCTATAGAATCTAATTGCATTTATACAATAAGTTGCATTGATGGAGTAAATGGAGAGAAATTATCGCCAAATTGGCTTAAAGACCGTATAGAAAAATCAGGTATAAAATCGATTAATCTTCTAGTTGATTTGACAAATTATATTCTTCTTGAACAAGGTCAACCTTTGCATGCCTTTGATAAGGATAAATTATCAAATTTAATTGGTAAGGAAGTTTCTCCTGAAGATTTCTCTGTAAGAAAAGGCAAGGATAACGAAAGCCTTATTTGCTTAGATGGTAAAGAATATGACTTAAATGACAATATCACAGTAATTACCTGTTGTGATAAACCTGTAGCTATTGCTGGGGTGATAGGTGGTTTAGAGACTTCTGTAACTAATACTACCTCAACTATTTACCTTGAAGGCGCTGTTTTTAATCCAGTTACTATAAGAAAATCTTCAAAGGCTGTTGGCATAAGAACAGAATCTAGCAGCAGGTATGAAAAGGGAATTTCATCAAAAAATACAATAAGTGCAGTAACAAGGGCAATTAATCTATTAGAAGAATATTTTTCAATTAATTCACCAATAATCAATACTTCCAATTTAATAAGTAATGAGGATATATTTATTAAACTAAGGAGAAATCGAATATATAAAATTCTTGGTCCATTAATAATTAACGATCAATTTGAAAAAAGAAATTTATCTGATAATGAAATAGTTGATAAATTAAAACTCATAGGTTGTACTTTAAAGAATAAAGAATATGGCTGGGATGTAGCAGTAATTCCTAATAGATCACATGATTTAATAAGAGAAATAGATTTAATTGAAGAAATAGCAAGATTAATAGGGTATGACAAATTTGACTTAAAACTTCCTAATCCAATTAAGCCTGGAAAATTATCATCAGAACAGTTAGCATTGAGAAAAGTAAAAAGTGGTTTTATAGAAAATGGATTTAACGAAGTACTAAGCTACTCTCTTGTTCCTGAAGATAATGAAAAACTTATAAGGATTTCTAATCCTTTGTTATTAGAAACAAGCTGTCTTAGAAATAATATCTGGAAAGAACATTTGGAGATAGTGAACCGGAATATAAAAGCTGGACAAGCAAGTTGTTATATATTTGAAATTGGAAATGTTTTTCAAAAGAATACTGAGTTCATTCAGGAAGAAGTTCTGCATGGTGTGATTTATGGAAATAAAAAATTTGGAAAATGGATAAATTCGGGAAAGGATAATGATCTTAATTATTACCAGGCCAGAGGAAAGTTAAAGGAGGCTTTATCATCATTGAACATAAAGATTGAGGATAAACCTAATGATTCAATTGATTTTCTTCATCCAGGAAGAACAGCGAAATTAGTTATTGAAGGGAAAGATGCAGGTTATTTTGGTGAAATACATCCCAAACTAATACTAGAAAAGAAGTCATTAAAAAAAGTTTATTTATTTAACATAAATGTTTCTAACCTCTTGGGAGCTAGTACAAGAAAAAATAAATGGATTCCAATATATCAGCAATATCCAATTGTTCCGAAAATGGAAAGGGATATAAATTTTGTTTTCAGTAAAAAATTTCTAATTAGCGAAATAACATCACAGATAAGAAAAACAGGAAAAAATCTCTTAGAGGATGTAAATTTACTTGATGTTTTTGAAGATACTAAATTTGGAGATGATCATATAAGTTATACATTTAGATTATCTTATAGAGATAAAGATAAAACATTACTGGACTCGGACATTACATCAATACATTCAAATATCATTTCTAATGTTGAAAAATGTTTTAATACTAAATTAAGAAATTAATTGTATTGCAAGTCTCATATAAGACTATAAAGTAGTCTAAATATAAATCTTATATAAGATAAATAATAATCCTATAAAACTAATTAATGTTGTATGATTAAGTTCATGATTAATTTACTATCTCTACTTCTATCTTCGGTGTTGTGGGTTCAGGTTCCTCAGTGGTCAGATGATTGGTCAAAATGTGCTGTTGATATACCAGATGCTTCTTGTCATTGGTATATAACTGCGCCAGATAATACTTTTGGCGAAGGATTTGATTGGGCTAGCGCCCCTTGGTTTGACGCTAACGGATTAAGTGATGTCCCTAGTATTGATAAACAAACTGCCATTGAAAAGCTTCAATCTAAGTAGTACTGTCTTTAAGGCAGTACGATCAGAGAATCAAGTCTTTAATAGCAATACTTTTAAACCATTATTAATTTCATGGACATACATAGGACACCATTGATTATATAATTTTTTATTTTCTCAGCCATTAAGCAGTTTGAGTATTATTTATACAGATTGATAAATTTCATTTTCTAACTAATCTATTCTGAGACTATATAATAGACTAATATTAAGTCTTATATAAGATAGACTATACAAAGAGATTTTTTAATTTCCATTTATAAATAATGATTGTTTGCTTAAATTTAAATGATAAATAAATGATTAATCAAGGTTAGTAACTTTGGGCTTTGCAGTAATCTAATATGAGACTATTGAGTAGACTTACTATTGGTCTTATATAAGAATAAATATACTAGTTTCTATATAGATTTTTAAGTAATTGATACGCTTCATTTAATTTTCTCATTTGATCTGTTGATCCTCCAGCATCTGGATGCGTCTCTAGGGCTATTGATTTATAGGACTCCCTAATTTTACGGAAAGTGTGAGCTGATCCTGCCGATGTTGATAAATTTAATAATTTAAGTGCTCCATGTACTGTCATTGTTGAGTCAAGAGTTTCAAATGAATTTGATCTGTTATTTCGCTTGAATCTACTTACAAACCTTCTCATAAGAGTTGGTATCCTATTAATCAGATCAGATGTAGCAAAAGGGTCTTCTAAAACTCCAATCATTAATAAGACAATTTCAAGGGATGGATTTTTCTTTATCCAAAATGGGCATAAATCAGACATTAATTTATTGGCTGCACTCCACGTAAAGGGTAGATTTTCAGTTCCATCAAGATTTGGCCATATATCCCTTCCAAACCAATCCATCGAAGCTTCTACTACATGATCATTAGGAACTGATCCATATAAGGTTTTCCAATGACTAATTAACTCAATTCGACATTTTATTAACTCAGTTTCTTTAATTGTATTAATTTGAATATCATTAATATTCTCCTTTAATTTTTCACTATTAATACTTCTTCTTAGATTCTGTACTTTGTTTTCAACAAAATTTGGAAGGCTTATGTTTGAGTTGGCCTTTTCTTTATCTTGATTATTATTTGTAAATCTTGTATTCAAGGATATCTCATTAACTTCTTTTTTTACGTCTGATTTAATTAATACCAATGCAGTATCTTCGTCAATATTTAATTTTTTATTATTATTATTCTCGTTAAAGTCTATTTCTTGCTGTTGATTCTTAGGTAATAAATCATCTTCTTGAAGAAGTTCTTTAAGTATCTTTTCTATTACAGGTCCTCTTGCTCTGAATCCCCACTCTTTTCGTAATTGATCAAACCTGGAAATTAGTTCCTCAGGTAAATCAATTGAAATTCTTTTTGTATTTGAATTTTCAGGAATATTCAATAATATTTTTTTAATAGTATGGAATTTATCTAATTTTATTCAAAAAAAATCGAAAGTCCATACGGAATATTGTATTTAAATTAAAACCAATTTATTTTTATGTCACAAGTCAATTATGTATCTTTTTATAATAAAAATAAAAAAAATGTTTAATTGTTATTTCAAATCATCTAAAGAAAAAAAGAGTTTTTATCAACATAAGAAATTAGAAATGCTTAATTATATTAAAGATTCACTTGAACGTAAAATCGCTTCTGTGACAGCATCTATAGAAGTTCTCGAAAGCCAAATAAGCAGGGATAAAGAAGTTGAAGTAACTAATTAGTATTCAAACAAAACTTTCTAAAAGTTTTTCAGGGCCAAATTTCTTTAAATAATTAATATCTGATTTTTCAGTTACTAATAAATATCCTGCAAATCCTAAACCGTTAATACTGAAACCATGAATATGATCATTTTTTCTCTTTATAATAGCTATCCATTTATTAGTTAATAAAATATTGTAGGGATAAATAGGTTTCTTATCACTAGTAGGGTTCCCAAGTCCTAATTTTTTGCATAATTCTAAATAAAAATCAAAAAGAGATGATGAATTTTCTAAAAAATTAAATTTCGATACAATTATATTTTTTTTAAGCTTACTATTTAGATCATGATATGAGTTCATTTCTAAAAACCACTTTTCTCTAGGGCATGATATCTCACCTTTTGATCTACGCAGAAGTTGAAAATGCCTGTGAGGTTGACTTGCACCCGCAATTGGAGAACTGTTAAAAAACCATAATCCACTTGTATCTTTGTTAACTTGTTGGATCGCTCTCCAATCTTTTATATCTAACCATCCATTTTGAGGTTTCCATTCATTTGTAATCAGTAAAATATGACCTTTTTGTACAGGGTACTTATTTAATATCAGTTGATGATTATCACCAACTTTATCAATTTCTAGTATCTTTTCCCAAGGACAAAATGGATTTTCCTTAGGACCATAAATTTTTTTTTTATTAAATTTAGAAGTATCGAGTTTTCGAATTATGAAGTCGTCTTTTTCATACAAATCTCTTGTAATAATGTCAGTTTTGAGAGGATATAATGATTCATCATCAATTGATAATCGAGTTTGCTCTAGTGCTTTTTTCCAATATATTTCTAAACTCATTTAAAAAAAATTTTCATAATCATTTTAAAAAAAAAAATTAACTTGTAATTATTTTTTATTAAATTGATATTCTTTCAATTTTTCCAGAGGTACTGATTCTAAGACTACAATATTTGTTGATTCTAATATGACTTTTGGTGCAAGACCATCTAATAATGCTTGCTTCCACCTATTAAGACAAATACACCAATGATCGCCATCCTTTAGTCCTGGGAAGGAATAAACGGGCATGGGAGTTATTAAATCATTACCTTGTGATTTACTATATTTCAGGAAATTATCATCCATTACACAACAAATGGAATGATTCCCTCCATCATTTTTGTCATAGTTGCAAAATCCATCTCTGAACCATCCAGTCATAGGTGCGCAACTACAAATCTCAATTTTTTCTCCTAGAACATTTAACTGATCTTGATTATTTATGGTCATAGATTTTTTTAATAATAATAAAACACCAACATTTCTTTAAAAAAGGTTGACGAGTATGGGGGGTAAGGAGGTAATAATTCTAATAAGGTTTTTTTCATTATGGATTGGGACTTTACTGAAAACATAGCATTTAAAGCTCTTTATGAAGCTTTTAAAGATAGTGATGAAACTTCCGCATTAGAATTTTTATCTAGTGATGGTGCTTCTTATTATCTTGAGTTAACACAGGATGCGGCGGGTGAGGGACTTGATTTGGGTGATAATGAAACCATGGATGAACTACAGCAAGAAATTATTGAATATTTAGAAAACAACTAACGATTTAGCTTAAGCACTGAAATATTTAGCTTTTGAGTGTAGTGAAATGATAGCTGTAGTACTTTGTTCTGGATGAAGTTGTTCAGATTTATCCATGGTCAAGTTTATTCTTTTTGCATCCAACAATGTTAATTGTATGTTTGAATCAGATACTTTTGGACATGCAGGATAACCAAAAGAATATCTAGCTCCTCTATATTTTTGAGCTAGTATTTCTCTATTTTTGTCTGGTTCTTCAGTCCTATAACCACATTCAATACGAATTAATGCATGAACATACTCAGCTAGAGCTTCTGCTAATTGCACTGTAAGTCCATGGAATAATAAATAATCGCTATATCTATCTTCTTTAAATAATTTTTGAGAATATTCACTAGCAATATCCCCCATCGTTACTGCCTGCATAGGAAATATATCTATAGGTTTATCATTTTTTAAATCACAATAGAAATCAGCTATGCATAAATTATTCCCAGATTTTTGTCTTGGAAAATTAAATTGTGAAATTTTATTTAATGATTTATCATCAAATAAGAAAATACTATTATCTTTTCTCCCGCATCTGAAATATCCATAAACTGCTTTTGGTGAGATAAGTTTCTTTTCTATAATTGTATCTAACCATTTATCTAACATTGGATTTGCATATGAATCCAAATAGTTATTGTATTCATCTACGCTTTGGTTTTTTCCTTTTTTTATTTGCCATTGTCCGCTAAAAAGAGCCTTTGTATCTAAATAAAATATTAACTTATTTAAATCTATATCAACGTCGTTCAAGACTTTCGTTCCCAAGAAAGGAGCTTGAATTGGTTCTTCTTCATTTATAAATTTAGATCTTGTAAAATTTTCTTTTAAATTTAATTTAGAAGTCTCAATATCTATAGATATTGATTTTTTAACAGCTTGAGAGTTGGATTTTGATGAGGCTAAATTAATATTTATACCTTCATTGTTAATGAACCCCTCTGTATTTGACCAATTACCCTTTTTTTTATTATCCATATATTCATTCATGAATTTAAGATCAGTGAACGCATCCTTTCCGTACAATATTTTCCCGTTATATATTTTGCTGCAATCCTCATTTACAAATTTTGGGGTTAAGGCTGCGCCTCCTAATATTACTGGTACACTAATATCTTCATTGTTAAAAGCCTCTAAATTATCTTTCATAAAAGCAGTTGATTTAACAAGTAATCCGCTCATAGCGATGCAATCTGCATTGTGCTTCTTTTGTGCATCTATAATTGCTGAAACATCTTGCTTTATTCCAAGATTTATAACGTCATAACCATTATTTGTAAGTATTATATCAACCAGATTTTTTCCAATATCATGAACATCGCCTTTGACAGTTGCAATTAAAAGTTTTCCATTTGATATGTTTTCATCAACAGTTTCCATATATGGTTCTAAAATTGATACGGCAAATTTCATTGTTTCTGCTGATTGGAGTACAAATGGCAATTGCATTTGACCTGAGCCAAATAAATCTCCAACAACTTTCATCCCATCAAGTAAAAAAGTATTAATTATTTCAAGTGGTTTATATTTTTTTAACGCTTTATTTAATTGATCCTCTAAACCTATTTTTTCTCCATCAATAATATGATTTTTTAGACTTTCCTCCAGAGTTAGGTTTTTATTTTCCGAAGATGCTTTTTTGAAATCCTTAATAGATATATCTTGAAAAGCCTTTGTTAATTCTACTAATGGATCATAGATACAAATATCATCTTCAAATTCTCTCTTGTCATATATCAAATCTAGGCAAAGCTTTTTAGTTTCTTCAGAAATTTTTGATAATGGCAAAATCTTATTTGGTGCGATGATAGCAGAATCCAAACCTGCTTTAATGCATTCATCCAAAAATATTGAATTTAAATTAATTCTTGATAATGGTGAAAGACCAAAACTAATGTTTGATATACCCAGAATGATATGAATATCTGGGAAATTTTCGCGAATTTTTGATATAGCCTTAATTGTTTCTTTAGCGTTTAATCTATCTTCTTCTATCCCCGTAGATATTGGCAGAGCTAATGGATCAAAAAATAGCTCATAATCTGACAAGCCAGATTCTCTGGTTCTATTAATCGCTCGTTTTACAATGTTATATTTTTTATCTGCATTCCTTGCCATTCCATCTTCATCAATAGTTCCGACAACAAGACCAGAACCATAACCTAAGGCTAAATTTAGAACTTGATCAAACCTTTCATTGCCGTCTTCGTAATTGGTTGAATTTATAATACATTTACCACCAGCTGACTTTAATCCACTTTCCATTTTGTCAGCATCTGTAGAGTCAATCATTAATGGCAAATTTATATTGGTAACAAGTCTTGAAGTTATTTCTTTCATATCTTTCACTCCATCTCTTCCGACATAATCGACATTTACATCAAGAACGTGTGCATTTTCTTTTTGTTGTTGCTTTGCTATTGAAACTAGTCCATCCCAATCGTCGTTATTTAATAACTCCCTTACCTTTTTAGATCCACTTGCATTTAATCTTTCTCCTACAATCAAAATGGATTTATCTTGCTTGTACGGTACAGAATTATATATTGACGATGCAGAAGGAATATAACCACTTAAATTGTTATTACAATTTTTGTTAGACCTTTCGTTATAAATAATTTCATCAATTATGGAAGAAAGATATTTAATATGTTCAGGTGTCGTCCCACAACATCCACCTATTAATTGAACATTAAAGTCATATATAAAATTCATTAACTGCATCTTTAATTCTATTGGCTTTAATCTGTAGTGAGCTACACCACCAATATTTTCAGGAAGTCCTGCATTGGGAATACAGCTTATAGCGAAAGGTGAATTTTCAGACAAATATTTAATATGTTCTTTCATTTGTTCTGGACCAGTTGCACAATTTAGTCCAAGAATATCTATGTTAAATGGCTCTAATATTGTTAATGCAGAGGCGATATCAGATCCAACAAGCATAGTACCTGTTGTTTCCATTGTTATCGATACCATTATAGGTATATCTATATTTTTACTATCAAGTACTTCCTTAGAGGCTAATAAGGCAGATTTAATTTGTAATACGTCTTGACACGTTTCAATTAAAAGAAGATCAACTCCTCCATCTGTAAGACCATATATTTGTTCTTTATATGATTGCTTTAATTCATCAAAATCTATGTGTCCTAATGTAGGTAATTTAGTGGTTGGTCCAATTGAGCCAGCAACAAACCTTGGCTTGTCAACTGATGCATATTTTGCAGCAGAATTTTTTGCTATTAGTGCAGCATTTTTATTTATCTCATATGCCTTATCCGCAATATCATATTCATCAAGAACTATTGATGAGGCTCCAAAAGTATTAGTTTCTATAACATGACAACCTGCTTCTAAGAACGAATTATGAACCTTTTCAACTACCTTTGGTGAGGATAAAACAAGGTTTTCATTACAACCTTCTAATTCTTTGCCTCCAAAGTCGTCTGCAGTAAGATTTAAGTTCTGAAAAGATGTTCCAGTACCCCCGTCAAAAATTATTAATGGCTTTTCATCTCTATTTAAATAGTTTCTGAAACATTCCATTATTAGGCAAAAATTAATTTATTTTAGAGAAATTCTTGTTACCCAATTATCATAGTCTTGAGAACGACCTTCTGTTATTTCTATAAGCTTACTTTTTAATTTATTCATTATTGGTCTTTCACCATTTAATTCACTTGATTCAATTTTTTTAACTGGTGTAATCTTTGCTGCTGTACCAGTTAGAAAAACTTCATCTGCTATTAATAATTCTGTTTTATCAACAGGCCTTTCAATTACATTTATTCCATAAGATTTTGCTAATTCAATTACACTAGCTCTAGTAATCCCCTCAAGAATATCTTGATCAACACCAGGAGTGATTAAGTCTCCATTTCTCACAATAAATAAATTCATACCACTAGCTTCACTTACCTTGCCACTTGAATTTAATAGCAAGGCTTCATCAAAACCAGATAAACTAGCTTCTGTTTTAGCTAATGAACTAGTAATATAAGCTCCACTTATTTTTCCTCTTAATGGGAGAGATCTATCTTCTTGTCTAGTCCAACTACTCATTCTACAAGAAACTCCATCTGGAGATAGATAATCTCCAAGTTCAATACAATAAATAAAGAAATCTGTTTCAATATTGTGCAACCTTGGAGCTATACCTAGATCGCTTGTATATACAAATGGTCTAATATAAATAGGTTTATCTGGCTTATTCCTTTTTATAACTTCCTCTAAGGCTTTAAAAATATATTCTTCAGAAATGTCAGTTAAGAGTAATTTTGCACTTTGAGATAATCTTTTTATGTGTTTATCAGTTCTAAATAAAAGTAATTCTTCTTTATTTTTAGGGTTAGGTATCGCTCGCATTCCTCCAAATGCAGCAGTACCATAATGTAATGCATGAGTAGCTATTGATATTTTTGCTTCTTTAAATGGAATACATTTACCTTCGAACCAGGCGTATGGAAGAAATTCATGCATATTCAATTTATTTAATTAAGGTAAACTTGTTTTATCCTACTTACGTATTCTAAACCCTATTTATATATAAAAATGCACAGGATATTAAATATAGCAGGAAATGAAAAGAATAATGGTGATTTAATAGAGCAACCAGTTGCAGATTTTATTTTTATAACAAGTGTCAAAGCTGATTTAAATCTCTTATCGAATTTATTGTTAGAAAAAGAGTTTGCTTCGTTAAAAAATAATGTTAGAGCTTTAGAAATTTCTAATTTAAATTCCTCAGCTCAAGTAGATAATTATCTAATAAAAACAATTAATTTTGCAAAGGTTGTCGTACTACGATTATTCGGAGATAAAGGCACCTGGAACTATGGAATTGAACAACTTTTAAATTGGCAAGCAGTTGATAAAAAAAGGAAGTTAGTAATCCTATCAGGTACCCTTGATCAGGAAGTTTCCTTATGTGAAATAAGTAGTATTGATAAAAATGTAGCATTAAATATTTCTAAATTACTAAGATCAGGAGGCCTGGATAATTATAGAAAGTTTCTTAATTGTTTAAATTACCTAAAAAAAGATGAAAGATTAATTCCTGATAAATTTTTGAAGATTTCTTTTTATGCAGATCCTTATTTGTATGATTGGAAAATTGAAAAAGGAGAAAAGATAGGAATAATATCTTATAAATCGCTTTTTTTGGCAAATGAAATTGAAGTAAACGAAAAACTTAATTTGCAGTTAAGAAAATGCGGACTATCCCCTAAAACATTTTTTATTTCAACTCTAAAAGATCATATTATTCAAAAGAAATTAATAGAAATATTTAAAAAAGAAGATATTAAAATAATAATTACCACAACTTCTTTTTCTTCATCTCAAATAAAAAATAATGGTTTAATTGAAAATTCTACAAATATTTTTACTTCTCTTAATATCCCAATTTTACAGCTTCTTTCTTCTAATATATCAAAAAAAAATTGGTTAAATTCATCAATTGGAATGAATTCATCTGATTTATTAATGCAAATAATTATTCCCGAATTTGATGGAAGAATTACTACCTGTCCTTCTGCATTTAAAGAAATAATATCAAAAAAAAATACACTTTACAGTGAAATAACTAGTTATAAAGCTGATCAAGTGGGGATTAAATGGATTTCAAAATTCGCTACAAATTATGTGAAACTTCAGAAACTAAATAATTTTGATAAAACAATTTGCTTAGTAATAAGTAATTATCCAGTAAAGAACGGAAGAATTGGTAATGGCGTTGGTCTAAATACACCATCTTCAATAATAAATATTCTTAATTGGTTAAAAGATGAAGGTTATGATCTTGGATCTTCTAATTACCCTCAAGATTCTTCGGAATTAATGTCAATGATTATAAAAACTAGAACCAATGATATTGAATCGCAAAATAATAAACCATTAGATTACTTACCACTTAGTGAATATTTAAAATATTGGAATTATTTAGAACTTGATCCAAAAAATATTATTGTTAATCGTTGGGGTGAACCATCTGATGCGATCGATCTAGATAATGAAGGCTTCTCAATAAATGGTCTTAGATTTGGAAAAATAACATTATTGATTCAACCTCAACGAGGATATGACTCTTACACAGATAGAGATATTCATTCTCCCGATCTTCCACCTCCCCATAGATATTTAGCACAATATTATTGGATTGAAAAAGTTTTAAATGCAAATGCTATATGCCATATTGGTAAACATGGGACTGTTGAATGGTTACCTGGCAAATCTGTAGGTCTTAGCAATAAATGTTTTCCAAATATTATTTGTCCAGCAATACCTAACATATATCCCTTTATCGTAAATGATCCTGGAGAAGGATCCCAAGCAAAAAGAAGAACTGCTGCCACAATTATTGATCATTTAACACCTCCTTTGGATAGGTCAGAATTATATGGAAAATATTCAATATTAGAAAATTATTTAGACGAATATTTTGAAGCAAAATTATTAAATTCTAATCGTATTGAAATAATAGAAAAAACAATTTTTGAATTAATTAAAAAAGATTTTAGTGAAATTACTTTAAAGAATAACAATAATCAAATAGAAGAAATTGATTCCTTTCTTTGCAAAATTAAAGAATCTCAAATTAGAACAGGATTGCATGTATTTGGCAATAGGCAGAATGACATTAATGAAATAAATTTATTTTTGTGTATTGCTAGAGTACCAAATGCCAACCGAATTGGTATTGTTCAATATATAGCGAAAAATTTAAAACTTGATTTGAATCCTTGGACAAACAAATATGATAAAAAGTTAACTGATAAGGATAAAAAAATATTATTGAGGTATTCAAACAAAAAAATTTTAAATTTTAGAATGGCTCTAGAGTTTTTGGAACAACAAGCAAAATATATTACATATTTGTTTTTTTACAAAAAGAAAACCAATATAAAATATTTAGAAAAATATAAAAATCAGAAAATAATAGATCTTTTCATTAATGATAGAAAACATAATAATTATTTTTTATTATTAAAAAATGAGATCCTTAATCCAATCATTAATTCTTCATATAATGAAAAACTATCATTTATTAATTCATTAAATGGCAAATATGTAAAAAGTGGTCCATCTGGAGCCCCTACGAGAGGTAAAACTGAAGCTTTACCCACAGGTAAAAATTTTTTTTCAGTTGATGCGAGAGGATTGCCAACTGAATCAGCATGGAGTGTTGGTTGTAAATCTGCATCTCAAATAATTGATTTATATAAACAAGAAAATGGAGAAGATTTAAAAAATATAGCAATATCTGTATGGGCAACATCTACTATGCGAAATGGTGGAGAAGAGATTTGTCAAATATTATATTTATTAGGCGTACAACCTATTTGGGATGGACCCTCAAGAAGAATCGTTGACTTAGAAATCATCCCTTTATCCGTTCTCGGTAGGGCAAGAGTAGATGTTACATTAAGGATTTCGGGAATGTTTAGAGATGCATTTCCCCAGTTAGTCAAATTAACTTCTAAAGCAATAAATCTAATTTCTAATCTTAATGAGAATGATAAATTTAACCCTCTTGCTGGAGCATTAAAGGATGGTGATCCAATTAATCGTATATTTGGATCTGCGCCAGGTTCATATGGAGCTGGTCTACAAGAACTAATTTCAAATTCTAATTGGGAAAATATAGATGATTTTGGAGAATCTTTTCTTAATTGGAGTAAGTGGATTTATAGTGATAATCTTGAACCTATAGAGGATAAAAAATCATTAGAAAATGCTCTTAAAAAAGTGCAGTTAGTTGTTCATAACCAAGATAATAAGGAACATGATATTTTAGATTCTGATGATTATTATCAGTTTCAGGGTGGTTTATCTTCAGCCGTAAAAAAATTGAGCGGTAAATTACCTGAAATGTATCATGGTGATTTATCTAAATATGGATTATCTAAAATTTCAAAATTACAAGATGAAATTAATAAAGTTGTTATATCAAGAATACTTAACCCTAAGTGGATAAATGGAATGAAAGATAATGGTTATAAAGGTGCGTTTGAATTTTCAGCGACACTAGATTACTTATATGCTTTTGATGCTTCTACTGAAGTAGTCTCAGATTGGTGTTATGAGGAGGTTTATAAATCATGGTTATGTGATCGGGATCTTAGGAATTTCTTTCTAGAGAATAATCCATGGGCTTTAAGAGATATTGCGCAAAGATTTCTTGAAATTGTCAATAGAAAAATGTGGAATAATTGTTCATCAGATGTTATTGAAAATTTAAAGAACATAATTATTAATACTGATTCAATAATTGAAAAAAAAGAATTCTGAATTATCTGCCAAATAGTGAAAGTCCATGACTATCTGTTCCGCATGTTTTAAGCATTGAATATTTATCTGCTAATTTATCTATTTCTGAACATACAAATAAACTAGGATTCCATACTTCATTAAGTTCATAATCGTACCAAACCTCTATTCCATCAATACCTTGTATTTTGGCCTCTGGAATTAATTTATAAAAGGGAATCCTGTACCTCGCTGGATGTGCGAGAAATGATAAACCACCAGCTAAATTTATTGCTTTAATAACTGATTTAATATTTAAATCATTACCTATTGGAGATTCTCCAAGGATGTAGGGATTTAGGTATCTACTTTTAATATCTATTCCCAATCCAATTACATGTACTAAACATCCTAGAATCAAACAATTAATTTCTATTCCCGAAATTAATGTAAAAGAATCTTCAGGATAATTTTTTAGGATATTATTTTTTTTTATATATTCATGAGCTTTAATTGTATGATGATCTGTTATTGATAAAAATTTCAAGTTATTTTTATAAGCTTGTTCTAAAAGTTCATTCGGTTCAAAACTTCCATCACTAAATTTTGTATGACAGTGAAAATTAATATTTTTAGGACAACTATTTTTATTAATTTTGGAAGTTAATTTTATTAATTCTTCCCTATTCATTACTTAATGAATTCTCATTTTTCTTTCTAATTTTTGCATATAATTGTATTGAAGCCAACATGAATATAATTAGACCAACTACACTCCATGTTGCAGCACTAGTTGGAAAATTATTTTTAAAAATAACCAAAAGTACAATTATAAATAATAATAAAGTAGGCAATTCATTTAATAATCTAAGGTTTTTTGCTGAAATGGTTGAGGTACCATTTTGTAATGAATACATTATTTTGTAACAATAAGAATGATAAATTATTAATCCCAAGACAAAAGAAATTTTAATTTGCAACCACTTCTCACTTAACCAACTTGGTTGCATAATAACCATGCATATTGCCATACTTAAAGCTAATATCATTCCAGGAGTGGTGATTATATTCGCCAGTCTTTTTTCCATCAAGGTATATTGTTTATTAAAGGCAATTTTTAATTCATTATCCATATTTTTAGATTCTTCATGATATATAAAAAGTCTTACTAAATAAAAAAGTCCCGAAAACCAAACAATTACACCAAAAATGTGAAGTGATTTAAACCAGAGATATGCTTCAGCTGCCAAATTACTAAATTTATTTATAAATATATATCTAAATATAGTTATATTTAACAAAATCAAGAAATCTATTTTTCAAAAATTAATTAATATTTATAACTCGTGAAAATATTCATATATATCATTTACTGTATTTTTTCCAAGTCCTTTAACTTTTGATAAATCCTCTTTGCTAGCTATTCTTATCGCGTCTATTGATTTAAAATGCTCAAGTAATTCTCTTATTCTTGATGGGCCTAATCCACTGATTTGGGTCAATTGTGATCTATTCATTCTCTTAGATCTTTTGTCTCTATGAAAAGATAATGCAAATCTATGTGCTTCATCTCTTACCCTTCTTAATAAAAGGACTCCTTTTTGATTTTCATCAGTATCAAGAGACTTAGTAAAGCCTGGAATAAATATTTCTTCATTTTTTTTTGCCAATGAACATACAGTAACTTCTTCCTCAAGATTTAATTCTTTCAATGCTTTAATAGCAGCATTTAACTGCCCTTTACCTCCGTCAATCATTATTAAATCAGGCCAATCTGATAGAAGTTCATTGTCTAATTTACTATTCGTTTTATCATTTAATATTGAAAAATCACCACCGCTTTTTTTAAATCTTGACCATTTTCTAAACCTTCTATGTATTACTTCATATATCGAAGCAAAATCATCACTATGTCCTACAAAAACATTTGGATCATTGATTTTATATTTCCTATAATGCTGTTTGGAAGGAATCCCGTCAATAAAAACGACTTGTGATGCTACAGGGTCTGTACCTTGAATATGGCTTATGTCATAACCTTCAATTCTTTTAGGTTGTTCGCTTAATTCAAGTATTTGGGCAAGATCCTCAATTGATGATTCATTATCTTGTATCCCATTTAATATTCTATCTAATTCTAATTTCGAATTTTTTAAAACCATCTCTACAGTTTCATGTTTTTTATTTCTTTTTGGGATTATAATTTTTACCTTCTTTTTTCTTAGTTCCGTTAACCAATCCTCTATGGTTGTTTGTTTTGGAAGTTGATATTGAATAAGAATTTCTGATGGTATTTCTACTCCTTCAACATTCATATAATGCTCTTCTAATACCCTTTGCAGAATAAGATTTTCATCTTCATTGTTTAATTTTTGACTATAACCAATTCTCCCAATGAGCTTACCAGATCTCATTTGGAAAATTTGTATACTAGCTACATTTTTATCTGATACTATTCCAAATATATCTCTATTAATTGAAGAATCTGGTATTGATATTTTTTGTGATTCAGTTAATAATTTTAAACCTGAAATTTGGTCCCTTATTTTTGCTGCATTCTCATAATCTAAATCATTTGAAAATTGCAGCATTTTTTTCTGTAAAAATATTTCTAAGTCATCATTCCTTCCCTGAAAAATCATAGATACTT
>QCRA01000006.1 GCA_003212035.1 Prochlorococcus sp. AG-459-D04 | reverse complement strand
TTCCATATTTCTTTTTGTATATTTTTTTGCAACGCTAACTACCAATCTTAAGTTCGCTGCAACCATTCTCTCTTTAGCTCTTTGTCCAGCTCTCAATCTTTTTTTAATTATGGAAGAGGTTAAATTTAATTTGGCAGATAATTCATCAATACTAGGCTTTTCTCCTGTCAATTCAATAATTTCTAATTCTGTTCTTTCAACTTCCATGTACTCTTGAACTTGTCTACCTAAAGTAATTTCTTGCTCATGTGACAGTAGTGGAACTCTTCCAATATCCCTCAAGTATGATCTTACAAGATCTACATCATTACTAGCTTTAATATTTGCGATTGAAGCTAGTTTATTTTCATTTATTATTTCAGAAGCCATTATGTTTGGATGTTGTTTTGTAAACAATACCATTAAGAAATGTAAAGTTAAACAAAAAAATCCACAATTTTAGAAAAATGAGAATAAATACCTAGTGAATTTAGACTAATTGAGAGCTTAATAACCATTTTGCTGTACTTAGATAAATAAATACACCAGCAATATCAGTGACAGTTGTGATGAAGGGGGAGGACATTAAAGCTGGATCCAATTTCATTCTGTCAAACAGCAAAGGGAGAATCGCCCCTGCTGTAGCAGCTAAAGTTGTTATGGAAATTAAACTTATTCCCACAGCAGAAGCTATTAAAGGCCCTTCTCCTTGCCACCAAGCGAAGGGAAATACTACAAGCATCATAAAAACACCTAAAAGAGCGCCTGTTATTGCCTCCTTAACTACTGCCTTAATTGCACCAAGAGATTTCAACTTTTGAGTACTTAAACCTCTAATGACAACCGTTGAACTTTGAGCGCCAACATTTCCGCCAGTACCTATAAGAAGTGGAATAAATGCAGCTAATAAAACTATTTCTTTTAATATTTGATCATTCATAGCTATAACTTTTGTCGTCAAACCATTTGCCAAAACCAAAATTAACAACCATAAAATTCTTCTTCGTGCAATCGTAAACAAACTACTTTGGAAATAATCATCTTCATCTCCAGGTTGTACTGCCCCCGCAGCATAAATGTCTCTTGTTGCTTCTTGTTCTATGACATCAATTAAATCATCAACAGTTACTATCCCAACAAGTCTTTTTTCCTTATCAACAACTGGAAGAGCCAAAAAATCATATCTTTGTATTGCTCTAGCAACCTCTTCTTGATTAGTATTGGTTGAAATGTTAACTACATCTCTTGTCATAACGTCTCCTATTGGCTTAGAAGGATCAGCAGTTACAAGGTCTCTTAAAGAGAGAATACCAGTTAAATGTCTTTCTTTATCTGTAACATATAAACTATAGATAGTTTCAGTAAATGGGGCTCTTTTTCTTACTAAAGAAAGAGCCTCTTCTGCTGTTTGCATCTCTTTAAGGTCTATAAATTCAGTTGTCATTAATCTTCCAGCAGTTTCAGGCTCATATCCAAGTAATTCAGCTGTAACTTTCCTTTCACCAGGACTAAGTGCAGACAAAAATTTTCGTACAACTTTTGCAGGTAATTCGTCAAAAAGTTGAACCCTATCATCAGGAGACATTTTTTCAACAATTTCTAAAACTTCGCCTGAACGCAGTCTTTCTAATAAAGTTTGCTGAACTAATGGATCTAAATATTCATAAACCTCGATTGCTTCATTTTTCTTTAGTAATCGAAATGCTAATGCTTGCAATATAAGTGGAAGGCTTCCAATAGCATCTGCAATATCAACAGGTTGAGAAGGTTCTAAAAGTAACTTTGCCTCATCATAATTGCCCGTGATAAGCAATTCCTCAAGTTGAATAGTAATATTTTCTCTTTCACTTAAATCTGAAGATAACGATGAAACTGTTTCAAGATTATTTTCATTCATAAATATAATCCCTTATCAAAGTAACAACACCATTATATGAAATCTAAGTAATTTTTCTACTTATCCAGAACCCGAACAGCATTGTGAATAGATTAACGATAATGATTAAATTAAAAAAAATTATAAATTTTATCCAATCTCCTTGATTTAAAATTTTATACAAAAAATATATAAATCCGCTAAAGGATGTAAAGCAAGAAAAAAAACCACTAAATAAAATTTTTTCAGTTGAATAACTTAATCTTTTACTGATAAAAAAACCCACACAAAATGATCCAATTATTGAAATAAGAAAATTATTATTTATAATTAACCTTAAAAAAGTAGCTAGGTAAGCAGCAAAAATAGTATAGATAAAGTTATTTATTTTCACTTTAAAAAAACTTAATAAGAAAATAACCTAAATAAAAGAAGAAGAATGAAAAAATTATCACTTCAATATAGTGAAAAAATAATCTAAGGAATTTTCTCTTTTTAAATAAGATAAATAGTTGATATATAAAAGAAGAAAATGTACTAAAACATCCTAAAAAACCGCTATAAAATAATACTAATATTTCGTTATTGATCAAATTTAAAGCTACTAATATTCCTAAAAAAAAAGATGATAAAAAATTTACTATTGAAATATTTTGAATATCAAAACCAATACTTTTTTTAAAATTATTTTGTATAAATATTCTCAGTATTAATCCAAAAGTACTGCCGAGTAAAATTATACTTATTGAACTAAAATCCAAAATTTACATTTTTATCCAGCCTTTCAAAATCTTATTAGGGTCATCTAAAAATTTATTAGAAGCTAATTCAACCCTAACCCAAGTTTCACTTTTGCTAACTTTCCAACTACGTAATACTGATAAATTTGTACCTACATCAAGAACTGATAATTCCTTAGCATAAAATGCAGGACAAGAATATAGAGAGGTATTGGAACTTAATATAATTTCATTTGCATTATTTGGGAACTTATTTTGACTTAAACTTTTCTGGATCCCACCAGCAGGTAATGTAATTGGAGCAATTAATGCAAAAGTAATTAAACAAAAATTCTTTAGAACATTATTAATCATATGTCTAAAGTTGCCATATCTAAGTTGCCACTATGAGTTTCTATAAATTCTCTTCTTGGTGCAACTTTATCTCCCATTAATATATTAAATATTCTGTCAGCTTCAAGAGCATCTTCTATTTCAACCCTTTTCATCATCCTCGTTTGAGGATTCATAGTTGTATCCCATAATTGTTTTGGCATCATCTCACCAAGTCCCTTAAATCTTTGGATATTATAATTTGCTTTTTCTCCAAAACCTTGAATTGTATCCTTTAATTGGTTCTCGTTATAACAGTAATTATGATTCTTGCCTCTTTCAACTTTATAAAGAGGGGGACAAGCAATATATATAAAACCTTTCTCAACAAGTTCTCTTTGATATCTGTAAAAAAATGTTAGTAATAAAGTTCTTATATGTGCGCCGTCAACATCTGCATCCGTCATAATTACAACTCGATGATATCTCAAACTGCTCTCGTCGAAGTCCTCTCCTTTTATTCCTAATCCTAGAGCTGTTATTAAAGACTGTATTTCTGTGTTTTTATATATTTTAGTATCATCAGTTTTTTCAATATTAAGAATTTTTCCCCTTAGAGGCAAAATAGCTTGAAAATTTCTATCTCGTCCTTGTTTTGCAGAACCTCCAGCTGAATCTCCTTCAACTATATAAATTTCTGATTCTGAGGGATCTCTAGAACTACAATCTGCTAATTTACCCGGTAATGTAGAACTTTCTAGAACACTTTTTCTTCTTACTAATTCTCTAGCCCTTCTCGCAGCTTCTGCTGCATTAAATGATTGAATTGCTTTTTCAAGAATCAAGTCCAAAATTGCAGGATTGAATTCCATATATTTTGTGAGAGCCTCCCCAATGAGAGAATCCACAATTCCTCGTACTTCAGTATTTCCTAACTTTGTTTTTGTTTGCCCTTCAAATTCGGGATCTGGAACTTTTACTGATAAAACAACAGTTAAACCCTCTCTAATATTTTCGCCAGCTAAATTTTTTTCAATATCTTTTCTTTTACCTCTCTTTTTTGCAAGATTATTAAAAGTTCTTGTCAGAACTGTTTTTAGCCCTTCAATGTGAGTTCCTCCATCAATAGTTCTAATATTATTTGCAAATCCCAAAATATTATCTGAATATACATCTGAACACCATTGTAAAGCTGCTTCTACATATACATTTTCTTTCTGTGAGTCAACATAAATTATTTCAGGATGAATAGACTCTTTTTCAGCATTCATGTATTCAACATATTCTTTAATACCTCCTTGATACAAATAAATTTCTTCTTTAAAAGAACCATCTGATAATTGAATTCTTTCATCTCTAAAAACAATTTTTACTCCACCATTAAGATAAGCTAATTCCCTTAATCTAGATGAAAGAAGAGCATATTCAAATTCAATTCCTCCAGAAAAAATCGTTTTATCGGGTTTAAAACAAATAGTTGTTCCTTTCTTAGAGGGTTTGCAAGTCTGCTTTTTGGTTTGCAATTCTCCCTTTGATACACCTTTTTCAAATCTTTGATTAAATTCGCTTCCATCCCTATAGACAGTTACATTAACCCATTCGCTTAGAGCATTAACTACAGATATTCCAACTCCATGCAAACCCCCTGAGACTTTATAACCACCACTTCCAAATTTACCTCCTGCATGCAAAACAGTTAGTACAGTTTCTAAGGCACTTTTCCCTGTTCTTGGATGAATATCTGTTGGAATACCTCTTCCATTATCAGAAATTAAAGCAGAACCATCTGCTCGAAGAACTATTTCTATGTGATCGCAATGACCTGCAAGTGCTTCATCAACTGAGTTATCAACTACCTCATATACTAAATGGTGTAATCCCCTAGGCCCTGTTGAACCTATATACATACCAGGGCGTTTTCGAACGGGTTCTAACCCTTCTAAAACCTGAATCTGTTCCGCGCCATAATCATTTGAGATTTTATTAGATCTTTTGTCCTCACTCATTTAATATAAAAAAAATATTAAACTTTTAAAATGTTATTTTTAAAAGGTCTTTCATTAAACTTACCACCGCAATAAGATAAAGGCTCGAAGTCAATGAAAAATTTAATCACTTTCATTATATAGCTAATATTTTTTTCTTCAGAAATTCATATGTCTACAAATCCGCCCTATGTCATAATTTTAATTGGGCCAACTGCAAGTGGCAAAACAGAATTAGCTATTGAAATTGCAGAATATTTTAAAACTCGTATACACAATATCGATTCAAGGCAAATTTATAAGTCAATGGATATTGGAACTGCCAAGCCATCTAAAGATCAACAAAAAAAAATCAAACATTTTTTAATAGATATTGAGGAGCCAATCCATCCAATTAATGTTAAACAATTTCAAGGAATTGCTCAAAACTCAATAAAAAGAGAAATTGAACAAGATAATTTACCTTTTCTTGTTGGAGGGAGCGGATTGTATATGAACTCGATAATAAAAGGTTTTTTTGTCCCAGATGTCCCTCCTCAAAATGATTTAAGAAAACAATTGGAAGATCTTGGTCAGGAAAAATGTTGGGACTTATTAAAAAAATGTGATCCATTATCAACAAAAAAAATCAATTTTGCTGACCACATTAGAACAATTAGAGCTTTAGAAGTCTTCTACGTAACAGGAAAACCTTTGTCAACTTTGAAAGTACAAAAACCTCCTGACTGGAGGATACTAGAGCTTGGATTAGATAGAGATAATTTAAAAGAAAGAATTTTACAAAGAACAAAAAATATGTTTTTAACTGGAATTATTGAGGAGACAAACTACCTCATCTCTAAATACGGATTTGATTTGCCAATATTAGAAACCATTGGTTATCGCGAAGCTAGGGAAGTTTTAAATAACCATTTAACTATTGATAAAGCAATTGAATTAACTACGACAAAAACGATCCAATTTGCAAAAAGACAAAAAACTTGGTTTCGTAATAAAAATAATCCTCTCTGGCTTGATAACAAAAACCTGCTAAAAGATGCAATAATTAAGATAGAGTCTTTTTTAAGCTAACTTTATAAAAATAGATTTTGTTCATCATCCAATCAAATTATTTTATTAACTGAATGCCACCACGCCCACGCTTTGATCGCCGAGCTCCTGTTAGAGAGCTACCAAATATAAATGAAAGAATAAAATACCCTCAATTGAGAGTTGTTGATTCAGATGGAAAACAATTAGGTGTCATAGATAGATTAAAAGCATTAGAAATAGCATCTCAAAGAGAACTTGATTTAGTTTTGGTGAGCGAAAAAGCAAATCCTCCGGTTTGTAGAATAATGGATTACGGAAAATATAAATTTGAACAAGAAAAGAAAGCTAAAGAAGCCAGGAAAAAATCTCATCAAACAGAAGTTAAAGAAGTAAAAATGAGGTACAAAATTGACAAGCATGATTATGATGTCCGAATAGGTCAAGCTACCAAATTTTTAAAATCAGGAGATAAAGTAAAATGTACTGTAATTTTTAGGGGTAGAGAAATTCAACACTCAAATTTGGCTGAGACACTTCTTTTGAAAATGGCTAATGATTTAGAAGAGCAATCAGAAGTTCAACAAAAACCAAAAAGAGAAGGGAGAAACATGATTATGTTTTTAAGCCCTCGAAAAACTCCCCTCATTAAAAAAGAAGATGGGTGAAAAATTATTATCAAAAAAAAATGACAACTGTTAAAGTGTCATTAAGGCTAAAAATAAATTAGTTAGGGTTTATAGAAAGTGAGATTCCATATTCAACAAGAAAGTGATATCCCAGCATCTACTCAACTATATAATCAAATTTGTTTTGCAATAGCAGCAAGACATTATCCTCCAGGTCACAGACTTCCGAGTACAAGGCAACTTGCAATGCAGACTGGGCTCCATCGGAATACTATTAGCAAAGTATACAGACAACTAGAAATAGATGGCGTCGTTGAGGCAATAGCTGGATCAGGTATCTATGTAAGAGATAATCTTACTAAAAAAGAATTTAAAAAATCAGATTACTCAAAAAATAAAATAAGTAAACCTCCAGATCAAGAAGCAAAGAGGGTTATTGACAACTTGATAAATCTTGGATGCACTTTACAAGAAACGAGAGATATATTGACCAATGAAATTGATTGGAGGATTAAGTGCGGATCAAGAATCATAGTCAGCACTCCTAGAGAGGATATTGGGGCTTCTATGTTAATAGCAGAAGACCTTTCTTCAAAAGTTAATGTACCAGTAGAAGTTATTCCTATGGAAGAATTAGAAAAAGTCTTGAGTAATTCAAATCATGGTACGATTGTCACAAGCAGATATTTTTTGCAACCTCTAGAAAAAGTTGCAAAGCAACATGGAGTGCGCGCTATTGCAGTTGACTTGAGCGACTTTCAAAAAGAATTAAAAATCCTCAAGGAATTAAATGCTGGAAGTTGTGTAGGTATTGTTAGTATCAGTCCTGGTTTATTGAGAGCAGCAGAGGTTATTATACACAGCATGCGAGGTAGTGAATTAATGCTTATGACAGCCGTTTCAGACAATAATAGTAGATTACTCTCACTTTTAAAAGCTTCGAACCATATAGTATGTGATGGACCCAGTTTAACAGTTGTAGAAAACACATTATTTAAAAATCGTTCTCAATTGATGAGGTTACCTCAAATAACATGTGCTAAAAATTATTTAAGTATCGGAACAATAAATCAATTAAAAAAAGAAATAGGAGTTATTAATTAGACCAAGATGCTAAGAACTTTTAAATCAGATATTGACATTATCAGAGAGAGAGATCCCGCAGCTAGAGGAATAATAGAGATATTTCTTTGCTACCCTGGTTTTCAATCAATTGTTATACATAGGTTTACGCATAAATTATGGCGAATAAAGATCCCTTTAATTCCTCGCTTGTTAAGTCATTTAAATAGATTACTGACAGGCATTGAAATACATCCTGGAGCCAAAATTGGTAAACGGGTTTTCATAGATCATGGAATGGGCGTTGTCATTGGAGAAACAGCTGAAATAGGAAATAATTGCTTGCTATATCAGGGAGTTACATTAGGAGGAACTGGTAAAAGTCATGGGAAAAGACACCCCACCTTAATGGAAAATGTTGTGGTTGGAGCAGGTGCAAAAGTTCTTGGATCCATCACAGTAGGATCTAATACACGTATTGGTGCGGGTTCAGTTGTTGTTCGTAATGTGGAAGGGAACAGTACAGTAGTTGGAGTCCCTGGCAGAGTCGTTCATCAAAGTGGTGTTAAAGTGAACCCGCTAGCTCACTCTGCTTTACCCGATGCAGAAGCCAATGTGATAAAAAATTTAATGGACAGAATAGACTTACTTGAAAATGAAATACTTAAATTACAAAAAACTCTTCAATGTTTAGTAAACTCAGAATCCATTGATATTTCTAAACTAGGTGACGCTCAAAATCTTAAAGATAAAGAAATAATAGAATTTCTTGGAGATGATTAAGTCTTTATTTAATTTTTTTCATTAACGTCTGTTTTTGGTTGAAACATAAACATTGAATAAATAACATTTCTCCTCATATTCGTCATCATTTCTAGAAACATATCGTATCCTTCATTTTTGTATTCTATTAAAGGATCTTTTTGGCCATAACCTCTCAATCCAACTGATTCCCTCAAGGAATCCATTGATTGAAGATGTTCTCGCCATAAATTATCTATTTGCTGTAAGATAAAAAATCTTTCAGCTTCTCGCATTAATCCTGAACGAATCTTTTCTATTTGTGATTCCTTTAAATCATAAGCTATTCGCAACTGCTCTTGAAGATAGTTTTTTAATTCTTCTATTGAAAGTAAATTAATATCTTCCACTTTAAGGTCATCTAATAAATATATAAATTCTTTGACTTTTGAAATTAATTGATCAATATTCCATTCTTCAGGAGGAAGATCAGGATTAATATAAGCATCTACAATTTCAATCATTGTCCTTTCTCCATATCCTATAACTTGTCTCTTTAAATCAATTCCTTTCAATACTCTTAGTCTTTCGCCATAAACTGCTTTTCTTTGATTATTCATTACCTCGTCGTATTCAAAAACTTGTTTTCTAATATCGTAATAGTAGGTTTCAACTTTCTTTTGAGCACTTTCTAGAGACCTAGTAAGCATTCCTGACTCGATAGGCATATCTTCATCAACCCTAAAAGCATTCATTAGGTTCGCTACTCTATCACCTCCAAAAATCCTTAATAAATTATCATCTAAAGATAAAAAGAATCTTGTACTTCCAAGATCACCTTGTCTTCCTGCTCTACCTCTAAGTTGATTATCCACTCTTCTTGATTCATGTCTCTCAGTACCAATGACATGTAAACCTCCAGCTTCTCTTACTTTTTGTTCTTCATGAATCAAAACTTTTTCATATTCTTTTTTTACATCGGACAAAGATTCTCTTAAAAGCTTTATCAAGTTATCATCAGTTGGTGCTTTTTCTGCAGCTGTAGCTATCCTGTCATCAAGTTCCAAGACAGAAAGTTGTCTATCTCCCCAATTTTTAACTAGTTCATCAGATAATAAAGAGAGTTTCTTTTCAATTACTTCATCTAGTTTGCAAGGGAAAAGACTCGTTGAAGAATTTGAAATGTTCTTTTTCAAATTTGAACCAACTTTTGTAGAAAAACCACTCTTAGATTTTGAATTTCTTTGTTTAGGTATTGGTGGTTTATGTTCATTATCAGGCTTGACTAACAAAGGAATTAAAATTTCTTTTAATTTAAGCCTTGCCATATAGTCACTATTACCGCCAAGAATAATATCTGTTCCCCTTCCAGCCATATTAGTCGCGATAGTAACAGCACCTGCTCTTCCTGCCTGAGCAACAATTTCTGCCTCACGTTCAACGTTCTCTGGCTTAGCATTTAATAAATTATGTGGGATTTTTTCTTCAGATAAAAGTGAACTTAATAATTCACTTTTTTCAACACTTGTTGTACCAACTAAAACAGGTCTACCATCTCTATGAATTTGTGCAGTTTCTTTAGCAACGGCTTTCCATTTACCAATCTCTGTCTTAAATACTTGATCAGACCAATCTTGTCTCTTTCTTATTTGATTTGTCGGTATAACTGTTGATTCTAATTTATAAGTTTTTTCAAATTCAACCTCCTCAGTTTTTGCAGTTCCCGTCATTCCTGCTAAACCAGGATATAAAAGGAAAAAATTCTGATAAGTTATGGATGCTAATGTTTGAGTCTCAGGCTGAATTTTAAGACTTTCTTTCGCTTCAATTGCTTGATGTTGTCCATCACTCCAACGTCTTCCTGGCATTACCCTACCAGTAAATTCATCAACTATGACAGCCTCATCGTTCTTAATAATATAATTCACATCTTTAATAAATAATTCTTTAGCTTTTAAAGCATTAGTTATGTAATGCGCCCAAGGATCTTGAGGATTATATAAATCATTAACTCCCAAATACTCTTCACATTTTGCAAAACCCTGATCAGTTAAGATACAACTTCTCTGTTTTTCATCAACTTCATAATCGCCTTCTGGATCAATACCATCTTTACTTAATTCTTTTGCTTTGACTAATGCCATAGATAATTCTGCAGCTCTTTGATATTTTTCTTGTGGTCTTTCAACTTGGCCAGAAATGATTAGAGGCGTTCTTGCTTCATCAATTAATATTGAATCAACCTCATCAATTACGCAGTAATTAAATTTTCTTTGAACTACCTCACTAATATCTGTAGCCATATTATCTCTTAAATAATCAAATCCTAATTCTGAATTTGTGGCATAAGTTATATCACAATCATAATTTTTCTTTCTCTCAACTGGGTTCATATCTTGCTGAATCAAACCAACGGATAAACCTAAAAAACGATGAACTTGTCCCATCCATTCTGCATCCCTTCTAGCTAAATAATCATTAACAGTAACTACATGAACACCTCTCCCAGTAAGAGCATTTAAATAACAAGGTAATGTTGCGACAAGAGTTTTTCCCTCTCCAGTCTTCATCTCAGCAATTTGACACTCATTTAAAACCATCCCGCCTATTAACTGAACATCAAAGTGTCTCATATCAAGAACACGTTTACTTGCTTCTCTTACAATTGCAAATGCTTTAGGAAGAAATTCTTCTAGGAGTTCTTTTTGTTTTGTAGAATCTAATTCTTCCGAAATATTTGATTTAAGATTTTGAGTTTCTTTTCTAAGCTCATCATCAGTCAATTGAGAAATTTCTTCTTCTAAAAAATTTATCTCTTCCACTATTGGTTGATAGCGCTTTAACTTTCGTGTATTCGGATCTCCCAACAAAAGTTTTAGCATAAGTCAAAGTCCTTAAAAAATTCATCTTATTACAAACATTATAAATTAGTGCGTTACAACAGAATGAAGAAAGCTATTATCTCTTTATTTAATAGAAACGATCGATTAAGGTATTTAGATTGAAGTCGCAAAAATCACCTAGCTGAAATCACTTTTCAAAAATCTTTTTAATAAATGAAAGAAATATCTCTAATCAAACATGCTAAGGGAGCTTTAGGATTAAGGATTTTTGGATTAGGTCCTAATCTTCAACCAACAAACGGATTAATTAAGCTACAAAAATTACTAGATAATAATGCTTTCTGGGCAAAAAATAGAACAATTAATGATTTAAAAAAATGTCTTGCTAACAGTGATGTCGTAATAAGTCTTTGGGTTGGTAAGGAAATAGTTGGTTTTGGTAGAGCATTAACCGATGGGATTTACCGCGGAGTGCTTTGGGATATAGTTATAGATCAAAATCACCAAGGAAAAGGTTTTGGCACATTAATTGTAAAAAATCTTTTATCTTCTAAAAAAATTAAAAACACAAAAAAATTATATTTAATGACAACAAATAAAAAACTGTTTTATTCTCAATTTGATTTTAAAGAAGTTACTTCTCAAAATTTATTAATTCGTGAAATATAAAGCACTCTTTTTCTAATCAAACAAAATCAAGATACAAATATATTATAAAGCCATCTTATAAAAGGTCCTAAAACAGGCACTGGTCCAAAAGTTGGGCCACAAAAATCAAAGTAATCTCTATGCTCTTTTATTAATCCATTTTCACCAAATAATAAACGAGTAGTTCCAGGATAAATAAATTCTTTACCCATAATTTTTAAACCCATTGTCCATTCAACAAATCCACAATCCCCAGTTATGGAAATTGCATGAGTTTCTAAAAAAACATCATCACATCTTTTAACTAGCTTTTCTTGAGCCTTAACATAAGAATCTAAGCCCTCTGTTTCCTGAGTTGGGTCTGTAAAAATAACATTCTCATTATAAAATTCAGCCCATTTTTGTTTTGTTGGTGCATCTGTACCATAAGGTTTAGTAAATAATCCCTTTAAATCCTCAATAGAAATTACTCTTGTCATTAAATAATTATTGTTATAAATATTCTAAAAGATACAAACATTAAAAGCGGATGAAGAGATTCGAACTCTCGACATTCTCCTTGGCAAGGAGATGCTCTACCACTGAGCTACATCCGCATAACTTATTTATTTTATCTCAAAGGAGGGCTTAATAAGAAAAAAAATTATTTTTTTTTTAACTAATTTAAATTTTTAATTAATGATCCCATCTCAATTGCTTGCAAAGCATAATTCCAACCAAGATTATTTTTAATCCCTGCTCTTTCTAGAGCCTGCTGCATAGTATCAGTAGTTAAAACTCCAAAAATAATTGGAACATTATTTTCATTTGAAACTTGTGAAATACCTTTGCTCGCCTCAGATATAACTACATCATAGTGGGAAGTTTCACCACGGATCACAGCCCCAAGAGCAATTACAACATCATAACTCTTTTTTTTCATGAGAGTTTTAGCTGCGATTGGTAATTCAAATGAACCAGGAACCCAAACTATATCTACTTGATTGCTTATTTCAGAAGTATCTAAACCATGTCTTTTTAAACAATCAAGACAACCAGATAGAATTTTATTTGTAATTAAATCATTAAATCTTGCTATTACAATCCCAACTTTTAAAGTAGATGCATTAGTAAAAGAACCCTCAAAAATAGCCATTAAATTTTACTTTGATATATTAATAGACTCTCACGAAAAGGTATTAAGTTCAAACTAATGAAGAAACTATCCCTGTAACAAAAACCAAAACAACCCAAACAGCAGCAATAGAATAAATTTTTCTCCTACTTTCTTTCTGTCCTTCCTCAGTAGAAGGTTGAGTCACATACAAAACAGGTACTCCAACTACTGCAATTAAAGAAGCAAATAATAGAGCATTTACGAAGAAAAAGTTAACAGCCTGCATAATTTAGTCTTAGTTTTCAAATTATTATAAATACTATAATCTCATGAAAATGATAATTTTTAGAGAAAATTAACATACTTTAGCCACTTTAAATGCAAAAAAAGATTTTCTACCTAATATCTATTTAGGAATTAAAAAAGTATGCAAGAAGATACGATAATTCAAAAGAATTTATTTGCGATTGATAATGAAAATAATGAGCAAAAAGAAATAACAAAAATTTCAGAAGATTTATCTTGGGAGGATTTAAAAAAAGAATCGCAAAAAAGACCTAGACAAAGAAAAAATTCAACTAATTTAATAAATAAATTCAAGACTGATTTGATTTCAAATAACAAAAATGTTTGCATCAATGAAGAATCTTATAGCTATAAAACAGTTTCAAAACTGAAATTAACTCCTGTAATGAAGCATTATGTGACTCTAAAAGAGGAAAATAAAGATAGGTTATTACTTTATAGATTAGGAGATTTTTTTGAATGTTTTTTTGAGGATGCTGTATTAATATCTAACCTTTTAGAAATAACGCTCACCAGTAAAGATGCTGGCAAAGAGATTGGAAAGATACCTATGGCAGGGGTTCCTCATCATGCAATGGAGAGATATTGTGCTGATTTAATTAAAAAAAATTATTCTGTAATTATATGCGACCAATTAGAAAAAAGTTCTGGAAATTATGGGACTCCAATTAAAAGAGGAATTACAAGAATAATTACTCCTGGAACGGTAATTGAAGAGGGGATGTTGATAGCAAAGAAAAATAATTGGATAACTGCTATTTACTTATCAGAAGAAAACGCAGATGAATCTAATGAATGGGGTATATCAAAAGCTGATGTAAGTACAGGAGAATTAATAACTTTAGAAGGCCAATCTCTGTCAAAACTATTTGATGAAATTATTAAATTAGATTCTTCAGAAATCATTGTAGGGAGCAATGCTGTAAGAAATTTATTAATTAAAGGAAATAGTCAAATTACATATACTGTCTCCGAAGAGACTAATTTTGGCATCAATGAAGCAAATTATCTAATAAAAAGTTATTTCCAAATTGTAAACCTAGAAGGAATAGGACTTAAAAATTTAAACAATGCAACTAGATCACTTGGTGGTTTATTAAATTATTTAGAAAAAATTAATCCTTCAAATTTAGATAAAGATTCTTCTGTAAAAATCTCATTAGACTTTCCACAAATTCAATTTGGTCACAACAAATTAATTATTGATTATCAAACTCAAAAAAACTTAGAAATCAAAACTACACAACGAGAAAACAATTATGTAGGTTCGCTACTTTGGAGTATTGATAGAACTTATACTTGCATGGGTGCAAGGTGTTTAAGAAGGTGGATAGATTCACCACTATTAAACGTTAATGAAATTTATAAAAGACAAAATATAATTTCAAACTTTATTGAATCTAAACAATTACGTATAGATACCCAAAATTTACTTAGAGCAATGGGGGATTTAGAAAGACTTGCAGGTAGAGCTTGTGCAGGTCATGCAAGTCCCAGAGATTTAATTGCAATAGCTGAAGGTTTAAAAAAATTGCCTAGGCTAAAATCCATAATTGAATTATTTAAATATGATCTCCCAGATTGGACTGATCAATTAAAAAATATTGATGAAGAACTCTTAGAAATAGCTGATATCATAAGTTTTAAACTGATAGAAAATCCTCCTCTAAATATTAGTGAAGGAGGCATGATCCATGATGGTGTTGACAATATATTAGATGGTTTACGCAATTTAATGGATGATTACTCTGAGTGGCTAAATAAGGAGGAATTAAAAGAAAGAAAAATTAGCAAAATTTCAAACCTAAAAATTCAATTTCATAAAAATTTTGGTTACTACATTTCTATAAATAAGTCAAAAGTTAATTTAGCTCCACAACATTGGATCAAAAGGCAAACACTTACTAATGAAGAAAGGTATATCACTTCAGAAATTAAAAATAAAGAAAATAAGATTTTCCAAATAAAAAGTAGAGCTTCATCTAGAGAATATGAAATTTTCTGCGAATTAAGAAATATAGTTGCTGAAAAAACAAAACAAATAAGATCAATCGCAAAATCCATAGCATCTCTTGATGCATTGCTTGGTTTATCAATTACTTCAGTAGAAAATAATTTTATAAAACCTTCATTAATACCTATAAATGATTCAATGCCAAAAAATAGTACAAGAATTATCGCAGGAAGAAATCCAATTGTAGAGCAATTGTTAAATGATAAAAATTTTGTAGCAAATGATATCTCTTTTGAGGAGAATCAAAAATTAATTATATTAACCGGTCCAAATGCAAGCGGAAAAAGTTGCTTTATAAGACAACTTGGTTTAATACAAATTCTCACACAAATTGGTTGCTTTGTTCCTGCTAATAATGCTGAAATCAAGATTGTAGATAGGATTTTTACAAGAATTGGGGCGGTTGATGATCAATCATCTGGACAATCAACATTTATGGTAGAAATGTCTGAAACTGCATCAATTTTAAATCAGGCAACTTCTTGCTCACTAGTTTTACTTGATGAGATCGGTAGAGGGACATCTACTTTTGATGGACTTTCAATAGCTTGGTCAGTAAGTGAATATCTTGCAAATAAAATTCAATGTAATACTATTTTTGCTACTCACTATCATGAGCTGAATTATTTAAAAAATTCAAATACGAATATACAAAATTTTCAAGTTTTAGTAGAACAAAATAACGATCAGCTAATTTTTAGTCACAGGATTGTTAAAGGAGGCTCAAACAAAAGCTATGGAATAGAAGCAGCTAAATTAGCAGGAGTTCCAAAAGAAGTTATAGAAAAAGCAAAATCGGTTTTAAATTCTTTAGAAGAAAATAATAAATTAAATTTTGATGTTGAGTAGATTTTTGACATTTTTAAAAAATAAATACTTTTAAATAGTTTCCCTCAACAAGGCGTTAACTGAAGCCGCTGCCATGGCAGCACCTCCTCTAGTTGAATTCAAAACAATTCTAGGAAGATCGGTAGAAATCAGTTTGTTTTTGCTTTTCTCAACTCCAATAAATCCAACGGGCATTCCGATAATTAAACTAGGTATATCTTTTGCATCCTCTAAAATATCAATTAAATAAGTTAAAGCTGTAGGCGAACTGCCAATAACTACAATAGGTGATTTGCTTCCAGAATTTACAGCAGATAGCTCATTCCAACCTTCACTTAAGCCGTATGCAGTTTTAGTTAATTTTGTATGATTATTTTTTCCAAACCACATTCTAGCTGTGAATATTTCATTTCTAGTTGTATTTTCTGCCATAGATTTTATAGCTGCTGCAGCCATATCTGTATCAGTTAAAATAGGAGCACCATTTTTAAGTGCTTGAAGCCCCTTTACGCAAGCACCTTCACTAAAATTCAGAAGATTTTGAACTGAAAAATCTCCTGAAGTATGCACTAATCTTTCTAAAACTTTTTTTTCCAAATAATTTAGATTATTGGCCCCTAAATTAGATCTTATGAAACTGATGCTTTCCAAAAAAATTGGATGATCTATTACCATTAAATTTTTTTTGTGTTAGAAGTAATCATAGTTAAAATATGATTTTTATTGAGCGATTATGCCAATACAAATATTATGGGGTAATGATCTAAATGCTCAAAATACATTTATTCAAAAATTAATTGATAAAGAAGTATCCAAAGATTGGAAAGAAATAAACGTCACTAATTTAAATGGAGATGATAATGAGCAAGTAAATAAAGCTTTTGATGCAGTTCTTACACCTCCTTTTGGGGAAGGAAACAGGATAGTTACATTAAAAAATAATCCAATTTTTACTGCAAAAAATGAGGATCTAAGAACTAAATTTGAAAAAATTCATGACAACATACCACAAAATACTTATTTAATTTTACAAAATACAAAAAAACCGGATTCAAGACTAAAAAGTACTAAATTTTTGCAAAAACTTATCAAAAATAATTTAGCCAAAGAAAAATCATTTACCTTACCAGAAATCTGGGACATTGAAGGACAAAAAAAATTCTTAGAAGATACCGCAAATGAAATGAATATCAAAATTGATAAAAATGCAGCTGAATTAATTATTGATTCTGTTGGGAATGATAGTTTTAAACTAAGAAATGAATTAGCTAAAGCAAAAACATACCTTTCTGCAGAAAGAAGTGATGCAAATCCACAACTTTTTCTTAAAAGTATTGATGTAAAAAAAATATTTAGTGATCATCAATCCAACATTTTTAAAATCATTGATCTTCTCTTACAAAAAAATATTAATCAAAGCCTTATTGAAATAAATTATTCCTTACAGAAAGGAGAACCTGCTTTAAGACTAAATGCAGGTTTAATTAGTCAAATAAGAATTCATACCATTATAAAATTAGCCGTGAATTCAGGAAACGATAATGCAGAAAAGATTTGTAATCTTGCAGGCATTTCTAATCCAAAAAGAATTTTTTTTATGCGAAGAAAAGTAAAAAATGTATCGCAAGAATATTTAATTAATTTAATGAGTAACTTATTAGATATTGAATCATTACTAAAACAAGGTAATAATCCTATAAATGTTTTTATAGAGAATTTAATTAATTTAAGTTAACCAAATTTTAAGTTTAAGAATTTTCATTATGATTTAAATATGGCTTTACTAGTAAAAAAATTTGGCGGTACTTCCGTCGGTGACATTAAAAAAATTCAAAATATTGCAAGTAGCATTTGTCAAAGTAAAGAAGCAGGAAATGAAATTGTCGTAGTTGTTTCTGCAATGGGGCAAACTACAGATGATTTAAATTGTTTAGCGGAATCAATTAGTAAAAATCCTAATCGAAGAGAATTGGATATGCTTCTTTCAACTGGAGAGCAAGTAACCATATCTCTTCTCTCAATGGCATTGAACGAATATGGAATACCTGCAATTTCAATGACTGGTAGTCAGGTTGGAATAATAACTGAATCAATACATGGGAAAGCGAGGATTCTAGATATTAAAACACAAAGAATCTTAAATTATATAAATCAGGGTTTTGTAGTTGTAGTGGCTGGATTTCAAGGAACAACATTAAGTCATACGGGATCAATGGAAATTACAACTTTAGGTAGAGGTGGTTCAGATACATCCGCGGTAGCTTTATCAACTGCTTTAGGAGCTGAAACTTGCGAAATTTATACAGACGTGCCAGGGGTTCTTACTACCGATCCGAGAATTGTTCCTAATGCAAAACTATTAGATAAAATTAGCTGCGAAGAAATGCTTGAACTTGCAAGCGTCGGTGCTTCAGTTTTACATCCAAGAGCAGTGGAAATTGCTCGGAATTATGGAATTAGATTATGCGTCAAATCAAGCCAAAGTGACTCAACTGGGACTCTCTTAGAAAGTCAAATCCAACCTCTCCCACTAAAAAGAGGAAGCTTAGAATTAACAAAAACAGTCAATAGTCTTGAAGTATTAGAAAACCAAGCAGTATTCAGTCTCTCAAATATTCCTGATAGGCCTGGGATTGCTGCACAAATATTTGAAAAACTATCAGAAGCAAGTATTAATGTAGATTTAATAATACAAGCGACAAATGATGGGAATAATAACGATATTACATTTACTGTTAGTGAATTAGAAGTTAAAAAAACTGCAGAGCAATGTGAACTTATAACTAGTCAATTAGGAGGAGAATTTAATCTAAAAACAAATATGACTAAATTGAGTATTCAAGGAGCAGGCATTATGGGTAGACCAAGTGTGTCAGCTGATTTGTTTGATACTTTATCTCAAGCGAATATAAATGTAAGGTTAATAGCTACTAGTGAAATTAAAGTCAGCTGCGTAATTGAAATTAATAATATTCCAAAAGCTATTAGATTTGTTTCTGAGAAATTTAAGTTATCAGATACACAAATATTTATTAATCCAATCAACGCAGAACAAGATCAACCCGAAGTAAGAGGAATTGCATTAGATAAAAACCAAGTTCAAGTAAGTTTTCGAAAACTGCCTGATCGTCCAGGTGTAGCAGCATCGATATGTTTAGCATTAGCTGAAAATAATTTACTTTTCGATACTATCGTTCAGTCTGAAAGAATTTCCTCTTTAAAAACTAAGGATATTAGTTTTACAATGAATAAACAAGATAGAGAAAAAGCTAACTTAGTTTTTGAGGCCTTAACAAAAAAATTACCAGGATCATACATTAAAGATGGCCCTGCCATAGCTAAAGTAAGTACTGTAGGAGCGGGAATGGCATTTAAAGTTGGAACGGCTGGAAAAATATTTAGAGCATTGGCTGACCAAAATATCAATATTGAAATGATTGCTACTAGTGAAATCAGGACTTCTTGTATTGTCTTAGAAAAAGATTGTGACAAAGCGGTTAATGCGATTCATAATCATTTCGAATTAGAAAAATAAATTCTTTTTAACTATTTCTTGCCATTTTTTGTCTTAATTTTTTAATTCTATCCCTCAAATTTGCTGCTTCTTCAAAATTTAACTCTTTTGCAGCATCTTTCATTTTAATTTCTAACTTTTCTATTAAGTCAGGCAATTCTTCGAGCAAACATTGATTATCACTGGAATTAAGAATTGCGTCTGTTTTGTTATTAACTATATTTATTAAATCTTTAGATAAACCACCAGCATCTAGTTTTCTGGAAAGTTCTAGAAAAGACAATATTGAATTTTCTATTTTTTTGCCTGCAGGTTTTGGAGTTATACCATTGACTTGGTTATATTTTTTTTGAATGGTTCTTCTTCTTTCAGTTTCCGATATCGCTCTTTTCATTGAATCTGTGAAGTTGTCTGCATAAAGCAAGGCGACACCTTCAACGTGTCTCGCAGCTCTACCTATTGTTTGAATCAATGACCTTTCTGCCCTAAGAAATCCTTCTTTATCAGCATCTAGAATGGCGACCAAAGATACTTCAGGAAGATCTAGCCCCTCTCTTAATAAATTAACTCCTACCAAAACATCATATTCGCCCATTCTAAGATCTTGAATAATTTCAATTCTTTCAATTGAATGGATTTCGGAATGCAAATATCTAACTCTTACTTTATTTTCAGATAAAAAATCAGTTAGATCTTCAGCCATTCTTTTAGTAAGTGTTGTCACTAGCACTCTTTGATTCTTTTCAGCTCTAATTCTTATTTCTGATAACAGATCTTCTATTTGACCCTCACTAGGTCTTACATCAATTTCAGGATCTAATACCCCAGTTGGTCTTATAACTTGCTCAATAAATTCACCATCACATTGATCTAATTCCCATTGACCAGGGGTTGCACTTATAAATAATGTCTGTTTTGATTTTTCCCAAAACTCTTCACATTTTAAAGGTCTATTATCAGCAGCACTAGGCAATCTAAAACCATGATCTATTAGAACTTTTTTTCTAGATTGATCACCGTTATACATCGCATGAAGTTGAGGACATGTTACATGACTCTCATCAACTACCAACAACCAATCTTTGGGAAAGTAATCTATTAAGCATTCTGGCGGTGAACCTTCCTCCCTGCCTGATAAATGACGAGCGTAATTCTCAACTCCATTACAATAACCAACCTCCTTAAGCATTTCTAAATCATATTTTGTGCGTTGTTCTAGACGTTGAGCCTCTAATAATTTTCCTTCGTATGTAAATTTCTCTAGTTGAGTTTTTAATTCACTTCTAATTGCACTTATTGCACTCTCAAGTCTTTCTTTTGGGGTCACAAAATGCTTAGCTGGATAAACGCTAACTTGTTCCAAACTTTCCAGTATTTCTCCTGTAGTAGGGTCCACATATCTAATAGCTTCTACTTCATCGCCAAATAATTCGATTCTTATTAATCTATCCTCATAAGCTGGACCAATTTCTAAAACATCACCTTTAATTCTGAATCTACCTCTAGTAATTTCAATATCATTTCTAGTATATTGATTATCAACGAGAGACCTCAAAGAAGAACGTAGATTTATTGATCTTCCCACTTCAAATTTAACTGCAGCTTTTAAATACTCACTCGGTATACCAAGACCATAAATACAACTTATTGAGGCTACAACAATTACATCTTTTCTTTCAAATAATGAGCGTGTTGCAGAATGCCTAAGCATATCTATTTCTTCATTAATTGAAGCCGTTTTGGCTATGTAAGTATCACTTACAGGTACATAAGCTTCAGGTTGATAATAATCGTAGTAAGAAATGAAATACTCAACAGCATTTTTTGGGAAGAATTCCCTTAATTCATTACATAATTGTGCAGCTAACGTTTTATTATGTGCTAATACAAGTGCTGGTCTTCCTGTTTGTTGAATTACATTCGCAATGGTAAATGTTTTACCAGTTCCAGTAGCTCCTAAAAGAGTCTGAAACTCTTTACCAGTATTAACGCCTTTAACTAATTTTTTAATAGCTTCTGGTTGATCTCCATTTGGTTCATAAGGAGCTTGAAGCTTATAGTTGTTCATCAAGCTAGTAGCAAAAGGATATAGCTATACTAAGAAATTTTTTCTCCAATTATTGAATTTTTCAAAGATTCTTTTAAGCCCCTTACAACCGCAATCATTGATATTAAATCATCTAATTTATTAACTACAGATCCAACGCCAACTGCTGAGGCTCCAGAGGATATTGCTAGTGGACAAGTTACTTGACTTAATCCAGAGGCACTTATGATTGGTATATTCAGAGATTGTTTCTTAAATTCTTGATGAATAGCATAGGTAGCTGCAAGAGTTGGTACTGATTTTTCAAAAAAGCCTTGAATTCCTGGAGAGTAAGGAGTAGAACTGGTGCCACCTTCTGTTTGAATAATATCAACACCTTCTTCCACTAGCTTTACAGCAAGATCAACTTGTTTATCAATAGGCATAGTATGAGGAACAGTTACTGATAAAGGAACATTAGGCAGTAAATCCCTCGTCTCTTTTGTAATGTTTAAAACTTTTTTAGCTGAAAAATTAATGCCTTTTTCATAAAAAGTATCGTAATTTCCTATTTCAATTAATGATGCTCCTGCTTTTACAGAATCTTGAAAAGATCGAGGTACTACTGAACTAACACAAACAGGTAGTGTTGAATTCTTAAGTGCTAAATCAACGAGTTCAGGTTTACAAGCAATATCGACAAGATCTGCACCTCCTAATGAAGCAGCTTCAACAATTATTTTCACAGATTGAACATCAAAATTATTCAATCCTGAAATAACTTTGAGTAAAGATTTACTTCTTAACTCTTCTTTGATTTTTTGTGGCAAAAGATTAATCAGACTCATTTAAATAATGAATTTATTACCCGATTGTGACATTGTTTTAGTAAAACAGTGCATTTTTTAAAAAATATTATCTGAGCAACACAAAATGTCTGATAAAAAATTAACTCAGAAAAATTGGTCATCATGGCATCATCAGCTTCATAAAGAGATTCTTTCCAGAAAAATATTAATTCCCAAAGGATCCAATATTTTAATAAGTGTTTCCGGGGGGCAAGACTCAATGACCTTATTAACCCTAATTAATGACTTAAAAAAGATACATAATTGGTCTATTAGTGTTTGGCATGGTGATCATCAGTGGCACGAAAAATCTTCACTATATGCTCTTGAATTAAAAAGTTATTGCGAAGATAAAGATATTTTATTCTCTTTTGATAAAGCAAATAAAGAAAGTATTTCTTCAGAAGAAAAAGCACGAGAATGGAGATATAAAAAATTATGTGAAAGAGCCAAAACTTTATTAAATAAAAATCAGAAAAAACATAATATTTATTTGTTAACTGGTCACACAAGTAGTGATAACACAGAAACATTTATCCTCAATTTATCCAGAGGCAGCAATTTTGCCGGTCTGAGTAATATTGATAGCAAAAGATTACTAGAAAATCAAATTTTTTTAATAAGGCCAATATTAATTTTCAGTAGAAAAGATACAAAACAATTTTGTAATGATATGAAAATTCCAGTCTGGGAAGATCCTACAAATTCAGATCTTAAATTAAAAAGAAATCTAGTAAGAAAAAAAATTATTCCTACCTTGGAGGTTATTTATCCTGGTTGTTCTGAAAGGATAAATAATTTTTCACAAAAAATGAGCAGCTACAATAAGGAACGTAATGATCTTTGTGAACTTGCATACTTATATTGTAAAGATTTAAAAGGTATCAATAGGAATCTCTTAAATAATATGTGTATTGAAGCGAGGTGCACAGTCTTAAATAGATTTTTAAAAGAAGTATCTGCAAAGCAATGTAGTTCTCAAAATCTGACAAAATTAGCAACTTCAATTTATGAAAAAAATAATGGTCAAATTTACTTGCAAAAGTTTTTAAAAATTGTTTGGAATAAAAACTATATAAATTTTGAAAAAAGTTAGGATGTAACAGCAGATCTTCTTCTTCTTGTTCTACCTTCAAATGAATCTTCTTTAGTAGTCTCAGCTGATGGATTCTGTGAAACTTTTGGACTTTTTTGGGTATTTTGTGGATTATTTGAAATATTCGGATGATTATTGTTTGATTTCTTATGAAAATTATTATTTCTATTTCTATTAGAAAAATTTTGCTCTTCGGTAATCTTTGGGATATAAGCACGAGTGCCACTTGGAGCCGGTTGAACTAAACACAAAATAAGTGGCTCAACTTGTAATTCTCTTCTCATTCTTCTCGATAAACCATTTTCAATTTCTCTTTGCACACCAATCCAATCGACTTCAAAATTATTCGGCCCTGTTTGTCTAGATAATTGTTTCCATCTATTTTCTAAGACCCAACTTATTTCTCTTTCTGTCCACATAGACATTTTTCTTGGCTCTGCAGTAGTAACAACTCCTCTTAAATTAACTCTAGGAGGCGCAACCATCTTCCCATCGGTACTAATAGGAGCTAAAACAGTTACTACACCATCACCAGCTAATTGCTGCCTTTCTTTTAACACTCGAGCATCTACTATCCCATTTCGTGAGTTATCAAGCAGTTCAACACCAGCTTTTACAGGATCACCTTTTTGAATAGAATTAGGTGTTAACTCAACTACATCTCCATTTTCAATAATTAAAATATTGTCCTTTGGAACCCCCATAGTTTGTGCACTCTTGCCATGAGAAACAAGCATTCTATGTTCTCCATGAACAGGAACAAAAAACTTAGGTTTTGCGAGTGCCAACATTAACTTTTGATCTTCTTGAAAACCATGACCAGAAACATGAATATTCTCCCCCTTTCCATAAACAACCTTTGCTCCGAGTTTCATTAATCTATCTATTGTATTAACAACAGAAATAGTATTTCCAGGAATTGGGCTAGCCGAAAATATTACAGTATCAGTAGTCTTAAGACGAACATGCTGATGTTCACCACGAGATATTCTGCTTAACGCTGCTAGAGGTTCTCCTTGACTTCCCGTCATTAATAATAAGGTCTCTCTATCCGGCAAATCTCTAATTTGCTTGATAGGAACAAACAAATCATCTGGGCATTTCATATAACCAATATCTCTCGCCTTAGCAATAACATTTATCATCGATCTACCTAATAAACCGACCTTTCTTCCATGTTTCATGGCCAACTCTAAGATCATTGTCACTCTATGCACAGAACTAGCAAAAGTGGTAAGGATAACACGTTCTTTTGCCTCCGCAATATGTTTTTCTAAAGAGGGATAGATAGTCTTCTCAGAGGGACAAAAACCTGGAACTTCGGCATTAGTAGAGTCACTGAACATGCATAAAACACCCTTTTCTCCGTAATGCACCATTCTTTCAATATCAAATTGCTCTCCATCTACTGGCATATGATCAAACTTAAAATCTCCCGTGAAAATAATTGTGCCAACAGGTGTTGTAACTGCTAAAGAAAAACTATCGCAAATAGAATGAGTATTTCGAATAAATTCAACAGAAAAATGTTGTCCAACTTTTACAACATCCCTTGGATTTACTGTCTGTATGGTTGTTCTATCAGATACTCCTGCTTCCTCCATTTTTCCTCTAAGCATTGACATTGCCAGTCTTGGGCCATAAATAATCGGAATATTAAAATGCTTTAAATGATGAGAAATACCTCCAATATGATCTTCATGACCGTGAGTAACAATCATTCCTTTAATTCTTCTTTGATTTTCTTTTAAAAAAGTAGTATCTGGCATAACAACGTTTACGCCATGCATACCATCAGATGGAAAAGCTAGGCCAGCATCAACAAGCATCAATTCATCACCAAATTCAAAAACACAAGTGTTTTTGCCTATTTCATGTAGTCCTCCCAGAGGTATTACTCGTAAAGCTGGAGCATTACTTTTAGATCTAGATGAATCATTATTAGATCTATTTACAGTTGAATTTGTACTTGATTGCATAATTTTGAAATTTATGAAGGCCTGCTTGTAATCAAATAAGGTTTATTTAAATTTAATTATCAAGTTAAATATAATCCCTATTATAAGGATTTCAGGATAAAAGATAGTTGCTTTTTCATGTCATTGCTCAATGGTGACAAAGGACTTCTAGGATTACCTACATTCCATCCAGAAAGCTCCAAAGCAGCCTTAATTGGGATTGGATTAGTAGTCATAAAGAGTGCCTTGAAAAGAGGCTGAAGTTTTTCGTGAATAGCAAGCGCATTGGAAACCTCTCCAATTTGAAAGGAATGAATCATCTTTTTCAATTGCAATCCAACCAAATGACTTGCAACACTTACTACTCCTACAGCACCTACAGATAACATTGGAAGCAATAATGAATCGTCGCCACTATATACAGAAAGTCCGGAGCCACAAATAGCTCTTAGTTCTGTTACTTCCTCTATTCTACCGCTTGCAGCTTTAATACTGAGAATATTTGAGAAATCCATAAGTTTCTTTACAGTATCAGGTAATAAATTGCATCCTGTCCTTCCTGGAATGTTATAGAGCATTAAAGGCAAATCCTTTGCAGAATTAGCAATAGAACTGAAATGTTTATAAAGACCCTCTTGAGGTGGTTTATTGTAATAAGGAACAACGACCAAAGCACCGTCAGCACCAGAAGCTTGGGCTTTTTTTGTAGCTTCCACGGCCTCGCTTGTACAGTTACTACCAGTGCCAACTATTACTTTACAACTTGAATCCAAAGATCCTTTTACCGCAACAAATAAATCATGCTGTTCAGGCCATGAAAGAGTCGGAGATTCTCCAGTAGTACCACATAACACAATTCCATCGGAACCGTTCTCAAAAAGATAATTTGAAAGTTTTATAGCTAGTTCGTAATCTACATCTCCATTTTCAGTAAATGGAGTAACCATTGCAGTCAATATTTTTCCAAATAGTGGGTTATTACACTCAGTTTTGTCTGGAATCATCTTTTTGGAATTAATAACTCAGCTATTTGAACAGCATTAAGAGCTGCTCCTTTTCTTATTTGATCTCCACATAACCATAATTCTAATCCATTAGGCTGACTTATATCAGTTCTTAGCCTGCCAACAGCTACATTATCCCTTCCCATAACGTCATTTGGCATAGGAAATCTATTATTTTTGTAATCCTCAATAATTTCAATTCCAGGAGATTTTGTTAATTCTTCAAGAGCATCTTTAGGCTCAACTACTTCCGCAAATTCAATATTGATCGATTCAGAATGTGCTCTTAGTACTGGAACTCGAACACATGTAGCAGAGATCTTTAAATCTGCAATATTTAATATTTTCCTTGTCTCATTAACCATTTTCATCTCTTCTTCGCAGTAATTATTTTCAAGAATGGGTGAATTATGTAAAAACAAATTAAAAGCCAGAGAATATGGCAAAACTTCACTTTTTTGGGGATTACCCTGAAGATATTTTTTAGTTAAAAGTTTTAGTTCCTCCATGGCTAATTGGCCTGCACCACTTACAGATTGATATGTTGAAACAACAACACGTTGAATAGTCGAAAGTTTATTTAATGGAGCTAAAACTAATGTCAACAAAATTGTAGTGCAGTTTGGATTAGCTATTACCCCATCATGATTAAGTACTTCACTAGAATTAACTTCAGGAACTACAAGAGGCACATTCTTATCTAATCTGAAAGCACTTGAATTATCTATCAATAAAGCATTTTGTTCCATAATGGTAGACAACCATTTTTTTGAAATACTTCCACCAGCTGAAGCTAAAACTAAATCAAGATTCAGAAATTCTTCCTTAGTTGTTTTTTTTGTAACTAATTCTTCACCTTTCCAAATAATTTTTTTTCCTTCTGAACGCTCAGATGAAAGCAAGACCAATTCTGATATTGGGAAATCACGTTGTTCAAGAATTTTGAGTAATTCAGATCCGACAGCACCTGAAGATCCTAAAACAGCAACTTTTAATGGCCTATTAGGCAAAAACGGAGATTGTCTCACACTTTAAAATGATTTTTATAAATAGATTGACTATTTTTTTTACTTTATCAAAAAAATAACTTTCAAGGAAATCACATAATGTGAAATAATTAAGATTCGGCTTTTAGTAATAAATAAAAAAATGGCTAAAGAAGCATTAATAGTCAAAACAACTCCTCTGCCTCAAAGTAGAATCTCATTTGAATTAGAAATATCATCTGAGACATGCAAAACATGTGTAAATGAGACAATAAGTTCTATTAGTCGTTCAGCTAAAATTCCAGGATTTAGACTTGGTAAAATTCCTAAACAAGTCTTAATCCAAAGAATTGGAATCACACAATTACATGCTTCTGCTCTAGAAAAAATTATTGATAAATCATGGCAAGAAGCATTAAAAATAAAATCTATAGAGCCACTAAGTGAGCCAGAATTGGTAGATGGATTTGAATCTTTACTCGCAAAGTTTAGTCCTGAAAAAACACTTAAGGTTACTCTTCAAACTGATGTAGCCCCAGAATTAAAACTAAAAAAATCCAAAGGATTAAGTGTTGAAATATCAAAAACAAAGTTTGATCCTAAGTCAATAGATGAAGCGCTAGAAAAATCTAGAAGTCAGTTTGCAAATATAATTCCAGTTACCAATAGAGCAGCAAAATTAGGAGATATTGCAGTAGTTAGTTTCAAAGGAAAATACAAAGATTCTGGTATAGAGATTGATGGTGGAACAAGTGAATCAATGGATCTTGAGTTAGAAAAGAACAAAATGATTCCCGGTTTCGTTGAGGGAATCGTAAAGATGAAAATTGGTGATACTAAAACACTTAACCTTAAATTTCCTGAAGATTATTCTCATGAGGATTCAAGAGGCAAAGAGGCAATCTTTGAAGTAAATCTTAAGGATCTTAAGGAAAAAGAATTACCTGAACTTAATGACGATTTTGCAAAACAGTCTGGCAACAAAGAATCATTAAAAGAGTTAAAGAAAGATATTGAAAAGCAACTTAAAGACAATTTTGAAAAAACTCAAAAAGATATCAAAATTGAAGCTTTACTAGATGCCTTAACAAACGAATTGGTTGCTGAAATTCCAAAATCTATGATTGATATAGAAGTGAGGAATAATATTGAACAAACCGCTCAAAGATTTGCTCAACAAGGTCTTGATGTTAAATCTACTTTCACTCCGGAATTAGTTAAGTCATTAGCAGAGTCCACAAGGCCTCAGGCTGAAAAAAATGTTCAAAGAAATTTAGCTTTAAAAGCATTAGCTGAAACAGAAAACATAAAAGTTGATAAAGATGAAATTGATTTAAAAATGAAAGATTATAAAGATGCAATTTCTCAATCTTCAAAACAAATAGATATTAAAAAATTAACAGAAGTAATAAGTAACGATTTACTTAAAGAAAAATTAATAATTTGGCTTGAAGAAAATTCTGAAGTAAAAGAAAAAACTACAAAAACTTCTAAAGCCACCAAAACCACCAAAACAACACAAGCCACAAAAACTTCAAAAACTACAAAAACTCAAAATAAAAAAGAAAAAAAATAATTTATGAAATTTCTTACTAATTAAACAAAAACCACTTAAATTATTTATAAGCCGAAAACTAATTTGTGAACTCAGAAAAAAAACATTTAATCCAGAGCTCAATAAGTTCTCACGAAAGTAATAGTGAAACTATTGCTGCTGTTCCTACCGTTATAGAACAATCGGGTAGAGGAGAAAGAGCTTTTGATATATATTCAAGATTATTGAGGGAGAGAATAATTTTTTTAGGTACTGGAATTAATGATCAAGTATCTGACTCTCTTGTTGCACAATTATTGTTTCTTGAAGCGGAAGATCCCGAAAAAGACATACAAATATATATCAATTCTCCTGGAGGCTCAGTAACTGCTGGAATGGCCATATACGATACTATGCAACAAATATCCCCTGATGTAGTGACAATATGCTTTGGAGTAGCAGCAAGTATGGGTGCATTTCTACTTTCTGGAGGAGCAAAGGGGAAAAGATTGGCTTTACCTAACTCTAGGATTATGATTCATCAACCCCTTGGAGGTGCACAAGGTCAAGCAGTAGAGATTGAAATACAAGCTAAAGAAATACTTTTTCTCAAGAAAACATTAAATTCGCTTTTATCAGAACATACTGGTCAACCTTTAGAAAAAATTAATGAAGATACAGAAAGAGATTACTTTTTATCTCCCTCAGAAGCAGTCGAATATGGATTAATTGATAAAGTTATCAAAAAGTGACAAGGGGTATTGATTTTTTAAGAATATGATGACGAATTGATATTTATAAGCAATCCTAGTGAATAGGGATTATTTAACACCTTACACTTTAAAAACTTATAATCGATGGCTAAATTCGACGCCCATCTTAAATGTTCATTTTGCGGGAAATCACAAGACCAAGTAAGAAAGCTTATAGCTGGTCCTGGGGTTTATATCTGTGATGAGTGCATAGATCTTTGTAATGAAATTCTCGATGAAGAACTACTTGATAATCAAGCGAACACAAATAATTCTCCGCAAGTAAAAAAGAAATTACCAACTGATAATACAAAAAAATCTGTTCCTTTAGAATTAACCTCAATTCCTAAGCCATTAGAAATTAAAAGTTTTCTAGATAATCAAGTTGTTGGACAAGAATCTGCAAAAAAAATATTATCAGTAGCCGTATACAATCACTACAAGCGACTAGCTTGGAAAGTTAAAGAAGATAATAAAAATCACAATTCAACAGATTCACAAGCAACTAAATTACAGAAATCCAATATTTTACTTATCGGCCCTACTGGAAGTGGAAAAACATTATTGGCGCAAACTTTAGCAGAGTTTCTGGATGTTCCTTTTGCAGTAGCTGATGCAACGACTTTGACAGAAGCTGGATATGTTGGGGAGGATGTTGAAAACATACTTTTAAGACTTCTACAGAAATCAGAAATGAATGTAGAATTAGCTCAAAAAGGAATTATTTATATTGATGAAATAGATAAAATTGCAAGAAAAAGCGAAAATCCCTCAATTACTAGAGATGTCTCTGGTGAAGGAGTTCAGCAAGCATTATTAAAAATGCTTGAAGGAACAATTGCTAATGTGCCACCTCAAGGCGGAAGAAAACATCCTTATCATGACTGCATCCAAATTGATACGAGTCAGATATTATTTATTTGCGGAGGAGCTTTTATAGGTCTAGAGGATATCGTTCAAAAGCGTATGGGTAAAAACTCTATAGGATTTACCACAAATTCAGATCAAAACAAAGTTGATACAAAAAAAATAGTAGACCCAAGAGATTCCCTGAAAAATTTAGAATTAGATGACTTAGTGAAATATGGCCTAATTCCAGAATTTATTGGAAGAATTCCAGTTTGTGCTGTATTAGATCGTCTTACTAAAGAAACTTTAGAATCTATTTTGACTCAACCAAGAGATGCATTAGTAAAGCAATTCAAAACTTTGCTAAGTATGGATAATGTTGAATTATCATTTGAGCCTGATTCTGTTGAGGCAATAGCAAATGAAGCATACAAAAGAAAAACAGGTGCAAGAGCATTAAGATCAATAATTGAAGAGCTAATGCTAGACATAATGTACACTTTGCCTTCTGAAGAAAATGTAAAAGAATTCACAATTACGAAAAAAATGGTAGATAATTTATTCTCATCTAAAATTGTTAAATTACCTTCAGGATCTAAAAGAGTCATTAAAGAGTCTGCATAAAATTAGAGTTTAATTTTTTAATTGAATCTCGAATTTTTCTAATTAATGAAAAATAAATGTCAAATATACATAAGCCTTTTCATCAAAAATATAGACCAAACAACCTAGACGAATTGGTTGGGCAAAAATTTATATCCATTACACTCAAACAAGCACTTTTAACAAACAAAATTGCTCCTGCATATCTTTTTAATGGTCCAAGAGGCACTGGAAAAACATCAAGTGCAAGGATATTTGCAAAATCTCTAAATTGCCAAGCATTCGAACAACCTACGATAACTCCTTGCTGTATATGTGACTTATGTAGACAAATTACAGATGGGAGCGCTCTAGATATTATCGAGATTGATGCAGCATCAAATACAGGAGTAGAAAATATAAGAGAAATTATAGAAAGATCGAGATTTGCACCTACTCAAGCGAGATGGAAAGTATATGTTATTGATGAATGTCATATGCTTTCAACTGCAGCTTCAAATGCTTTACTAAAAACTATTGAAGAACCGCCCTCAAGAGTTGTATTTATCCTTGCGACGACAAATCCTGAGAGAGTATTAAATACAATAAAAAGTAGATGCCAAAAGTTTGATTTTAGAAGAATTAACCCTAATGATATTTTTCAACATTTATCAGAAATAGCGGAAAAAGAATCGATTGAGTATGAAGTTCAAGCGTTAAAAATGATTGCTCAAAGATCTAATGGAGGTATGAGAGATGCACAAAGCCTCCTTGAACAATTAAATCTTTTACCAGAAGGCATAACAATTAATAATATCCAAAACCTCCTAGGAGAAGTATCAGAAAGTGAATTAACAAATCTGATTAAATCATTGGTTGAGAATAATCCAGAGTCATTAATTACAACCTGCAACAAATTATATGATGCTGGAAACGAACCTCTTCAAATAATTACAGGGCTATTAAATATAACAAGAGATCTACTATTACTCACTACAAATAATAAACATTCAGATCTTTATTATACGGCTGAGGAATTTCGAGATGAATTGAATAAAATCTCAAAAACAATAAATAAATCAACAATAATTAATTGGCATAACAATCTGAGAAATATTGAATATCAAATAAAAACAAGTGATAATCCAAGGCTTTGGTTTGAAATAAATTTAACTGGCCTTTTAGGTAATCAAGAGATAAATAGTTTTGAAAATAAGCAAGAAAGTAAAAATAATACGAATGAAGAGAGGTATGAAAGTAGAAAAAACATTGCAAGTTTTAATAAAGAAAATATTTCTGAGGAAATTCAAAAAACAAGTATCAAAAAAGAGTTAACTCGCGAGAAATTGATCGAAAAAAAAGGCGGAAAATTAGAAAAATTTGACGTTCTTGAAAAAGAAAGTATTAAAAATATTTCTGACAATAACCAAAATAATCCTGGATCAAATAATTTAAAAGATAAATGGGAATTAATTCTTTCTAAAGTAGAGTTACCATCAACAAGAATGTTACTTTCGCAACAAGCCGAACTTGAAAGTTTTGATTCGGAAAAAATCACAATTGCATTATCTCCGAACTGGGAAAATATGATAAAAAGCAGAAAAGTTATAATTGAAAATACTGTAAAGAAGATATTTGGAGATCGAATAATACTAAATTTTTCAACCAAACAATTAAATAAAAGTAACCCAACAAACACTCCAAAAAAAAACCAAAATGAAGTAAATAATTTTCGACCAATAAAAAAAATAGAACCAAAAACTAATTCTTCAACAAAAATATCTAACGAGGAAACTTATGATGATAGTTCAAAAAACTTAGCAAATTTTTTTAATGGAGAAATTATAGACCTTGATGAATAAATTAAACTCCAGTATGAAGAGTTTTTCGCCAGAGTATCTTTTTGGGAAAAATAGACATCTTTAGCGTTACCCAAGGTATTACTAAAAACCAATGTGATAAATAAAAAAGCGACACAAATACCATTAAAAAATTGCTTTTTTGCAATACGGGTACTTCACTTTTACAAGAAGAACCGTACCAAAAAGCAATTCCAGATAACATAAAAGCTGTAAATGAAATAGGCCAGTAAATTGGTGAATCTAATAAGGCAATACTGAAAACTAAATCAAAAATAGAAATGATTGGTAGTGCATATTGCAACATAAAAAAGTAAGTTAAATCAAATTTCTGGAAATAATCAATTTTATTAGTAAATAATTGATCTCCATAATCAAAGAATCTTTGCAAACCTCCCTCTGCCCATCTTTGTCTTTGCGCTAATAAAGCATTTAAATTCTCGACTGCTTCCTCCATGACTGGAGGATCCCATAAGATTCCAATTCTAGATTTTGACAATAACAATCTTAAACTCAAATCAAGGTCATCTGTAACTGTATCTTCATTAAAAGAACCACATGCCAATAATGTTTCTTTCTTAATTAATTGACCATTTCCCCTAAATTCAGAAACTCCAGCAACTGATAATCTTCCAAATTGAAAGATTGCGTCCATAGCCATTTCCATTGACTGACAGGAAGTTAAAAAATTCTTACTTACATTTGTTACTGATTTTCTTAATTGAACTGCAGACCAATCACCCTCTTCTACAAAACTAAATAACCTTATCAAAGAATCTTGTTTTAATTCAGCATCAGCATCCAAAACTAATAACCATTCCCCATGAGTAAACTTCAAGGCATAATTCAAAGCTCCTGACTTTCCTCCTCCTGCATTTGGAGAACGACTTACGACTTTTAACTTGTCATATTGTCTAGATAATCGATCTAAAATTAAAGGCGTCTTATCAGAACTGCCATCATCGATTATGTAAATATTTAATTTATTTGTTGGATAATCTAAATTAAACAATCTTTCAACTAATCTTGCTATAACATTCTCCTCATCTCTAGCCGCCACTAGAATATCTAGCACAGGTAACTCTTTATTGCTAATTTTGCTGCTTACAGTATTTAAAACATTGTTCCTTTTGAAATTACTAGAAATAACTATTAAACCGTAAAAAACAATCACAAAAGAAAGAATCAATATAATGTAAGAGAAATTTTCGATATTATAAGCATGAGGAATAAAAGCTACTAAAAAACAAGCACTAAGAAATATAAACGACTTTGGTCTTCGATTTTTATAAAAACCCTTACTCATAAAAGTAAATTTTTAATTACTTAACTTTCATTGAGACAATATCTCAAATTTTTTCAGTTTTGCATCTCGATAGTAATGATTCAATATTTGTTCATAAGAGAATCCTAATTTAGCCATTTCAATTGCTCCTGACTGAGATAAACCTACACCATGACCGAAGCCCCCTCCTCTCAAAAGCCATAAATCATCATTTAATTTATTAATAGTAAACAAATTACTAGGTATAAAATTTAATACCCGTCGAATATCATCTTTAACAAGAACAATAGATTTATTACCTTTGTCCGTTTTTATTTCCAATTTTGTGACTCTGCCACTAGACCCACGTTCAATAGAATTTAAATCCAAAACATCTTCATTAATATTTATAAGTTTGTTTTTAATTAACTTTTCTTTAATTTCAAAACTAGAAATTTTCTTATTCCATCGAAAAAGAGAATGATTACTCCCATAAAACTGTTCTTTATTAAAATCTAAAAAATTATTTAAATCAGATTCATTTGTAATTGGAAGTTTAAAAATTTTATTGAATGATTTAGAAACATCAATGATTGATTTGAAATAAGAATAATCTTGGATTTGCCAAGACTCTCCTGCAGTAGCAGATACACCACCATTAGAACCATGGTAAAAAGCATTTATTGGTTGATTTCTATAAGTGAGAATTAAATTTGAAGTTGCTTCTATTGCTTTTTGTACTTTTTTATTTTTAATTTTAGAAGGTTTATAAACTTGGCACTGAGTGCTTATACATAAATGATATTTATCCATATTAAATCTATCAGAATTAAAAATTCCCCAAGTTCTTGCTATAACTGCTTGGGCCTTGAGTGCTTCCAAAGGAGAATTCGGTCCAATTTCGTATGGCAAAACACCTGCCAAATAATCGTCAAACTCAATTTTTTGAACTAATGTCCAAGTTCCATAAGAATCTTTTAATAAATAAAAATTTTTGCCAAAATTGACACCATTTATTTTTATTTCTTCTTCAGCATAAATATATATAGGTCCTTCGAGTTTCATAAAATTATATTCACTTCTAAGAACAGGCGTAATTTGAAAATTTTTTATTTTTCTGAAAATCTTATTTTTTAATTCAAACTCTGGAAGATCATCTTCAGGTGGAATCCATACTTCCCAATTTTTAGGATAAGCAACAGTCGTCTCATATCCTTTATCTTTAAGTTTTTTTGCTTGTTTTTTTGCTGATTCATAGCTAGCAAAAGGACCAAAAACAATTCTTTCAATTGTTTTTGGATTTTTGATGGGTACATCCAACCAAGAAATATTAATCTGTTTTGATTTATGTTTAATGCCGTTAGACGATATCAGGTTTAAAAAACCTTTATCCGTGATAAAGGTTATATTCTTTTTTTTAGAAAAACTATCATTTTCCCCGCCTAGATATTGCTTCAAACCAATTAAAAATTTTCCTTTTTTAATTTCCGTATTGAGTTCAACCTTCAGCAATTCTTCTGCTTTTACAGAAGAAGTAAATTTAGTATTAATTATGGAAAGAGAAATACAACCTAAAAATAAGTTTAAAAGTGCAAATTTAAGTTTCATAAGTTAGAACTTTCCTTATCAATTAAAAACTTTAATTTGCGCCAATGCGTATAAAGGTTTAGATTATCCTAATTAAACACATTTGACTTAAATGTCTAAACTAAAAACTCGTAAATCAGCTGCCAAAAGATTTAAAGCTACTGCGACGGGTAAATTTATGAGAAGAAGAGCTTTCCATAATCATTTACTTGATCATAAAAGCTCAAAATTAAAAAGACATCTATCAACAAAAGCTGTAGTTGATGAAAGAGATGCTGATAATGTAAAATTAATGATTCCATACGCATAAATCTTTAACCAATTTTTATTAGATATTCATGGCACGCGTAAAAAGAGGCAACATAGCCAGAAAAAGAAGAAACAAAATCTTAAATCTTGCAAAAGGTTTCAGAGGTGGTAACAAAAATCTTTTCAGAACCGCAAATCAAAGAGTGATGAAAGCTCTTTGTAATGCTTATAGGGATAGAAGAAGAAGAAAAAGAGATTTTAGGAGACTTTGGATTTCTAGAATTAACGCATCCGCCAGAATAAATGGAACGAACTACAGCAAGTTAATAAATGGGATGAAAAACTCAGAAATTATCATTAACAGAAAAATGCTTGCTCAATTAGCATTAAACGACCCTAAGTGTTTTGAAAAAATCGTTTCTTCCGTTGGTACTTAAAAAAAAGAATATAATTTAAAAAGTAATTATAAATAATGGAAATTTCTTCCTTTCAATCCTATTTAATAATTCTTTTTGTTGTATTAATAATAATTTCCATTTTTGTATTCAGACAATTTCTAAAAACAAGAAGTGAAGAATTAAATTTAGTAAAATTCGAGCAAATAGGTTTAGATTCTCTCACTAAAGCCACAGAATTATATGAATTTGGGTCTATTCAGATAAAAAAAAGATTATATCCTGAAGCAATTAAAACTTTTTTAAAAGCAATTGAAAATTATGAAAATGAACCTGATGAAGCTAAAGCGATAATAAATAACGCTTTAGGGTTTTCTTATGCTGCTCAAAATGAATTTAAAAAAGCAATTAAATACTATAACTCTGCAATCAAATCACTCCCAGAATATCCTATAGCCCTAAATAATCTCGCATCAGCACAACAGCGTTTACTTGAGTATGACTTGGCATATGCAACATATCAAAAGGTTTTGGTGATAGATCCAAAAAACAAAACAGCAATAAAAAAAAGTAAAGAGTTAGAAAAAAGAAATAATTACAAACCTTATAAAGGTATTAAAGATAAGGGATTCTAAATATGAAAAATTATTCATCTTTACTAATTGGAGGAAAACAATTTTCCAGTAGATTAATGGTAGGAACTGGTAAATACAAATCTATTCAAGATATGGAAGAAAGTTTGTCAAATTCTGAGACTGAAATTATAACCGTTGCTGTAAGGAGAATTAAAAATGATCAAACCGGAGAAAATTTACTAGAAAAGATAAACTGGAAAAAATATTGGATGCTTCCCAATACAGCTGGTTGCGTTAATTCCGATGAGGCAGTCAGAATAGCAATTTTGGGCAGAGAACTTGCAAAATTGTCTGGTCAAGAGGAAAATAATTTTGTGAAGTTAGAAGTAATTCCTGACAAAAAGTATTTGCTACCAGATCCAATAGAAACTTTTAAAGCAGCCGAAATTTTAATAAAAAAAGGTTTTGCTGTACTTCCTTATATCAATGCAGATCCTATTCTTGCAAAAAGACTAGAAGAAATAGGTTGCGCAACTGTAATGCCTTTAGGATCACCTATTGGCTCCGGGCAAGGTTTATTAAATTTATCAAATATAGGCATAATTATTGAGAATGCAAAAGTGCCAGTAATAATTGACGCAGGAATTGGAGTGCCAAGTGAAGCTTCTCAAGCTATGGAACTTGGAGCTGATGGTGTCTTAATCAATAGTGCAATAGCACAAGCTGAAAATCCTCCTCTAATGGCTCAAGCGATAAATTATGGAGTGAAAGCTGGCAGGCAAGCTTTTCTTGCAGGAAGAATTAAAAAACAAAACTTTGCAGTAGCAAGTTCACCGGAAAAAAATATATCTATTTAGTTCTTTAAATTAAGCAAAGTTTAAAAAGAGAGTAAAATTATATTATTTGATTTGAATTATCTTATTTAAGAAAGAAGATTTGAAACTATTTAAATGTTTTTTCGCAAATTGGAAGCACACTGTAGTAATTTAATAAATATATTACGAATCTATTAATTCTGGAGTTCTGAGTGAAAGTTATTGTTCTAGGTGGAGATGGTTTTTGCGGTTGGCCTTGTGCGGTGAATTTAGCAGAGCAAAATCATGATGTAATTATTGTCGACAATTTAAGTCGTAGAAAAATTGATATTGATCTAGAGGTAGAATCTTTAACTCCAATTGCTTCGATAACAGAACGACTTTCTGCATGGGAAGAGATTGGGGGTAAGCCTATGAGATTTATTAATATGGATATCTCTAAACAATATCAAAAATTACTCAATTTGCTCATTGATGAAAAACCAGATTCCGTGATCCATTTTGCAGAACAAAGAGCAGCTCCTTACTCAATGAAATCGAGTTTTACTAAAAGATATACAGTTGATAATAATGTTAATGGCACCCACAACCTTCTCGCTGCAATAGTAGAGAGTAATTTAGATATTCATGTTGTTCATTTAGGAACAATGGGAGTCTACGGATATGGATCGCACAGAGGTGCAACAATTCCAGAAGGTTATCTAAAAGTCGAAGTTCCACAACCAGATGGAAGCCGCTTTGAAGAAGAAATATTACACCCTGCAAGTCCAGGTAGTGTTTACCATATGACTAAAACTTTAGATCAATTACTATTTCTTTACTACAACAAAAATGATCTTGTAAGAATTACTGATCTTCATCAAGGCATTGTTTGGGGAACAAATACAGAAGCAACTTTAAAAGATCCGAGATTGACAAACCGATTTGACTATGACGGAGACTATGGAACTGTTCTCAACAGATTTCTTATGCAGGCTGCAATTGGGTATCCATTAAGTGTTCATGGGACAGGAGGGCAAACAAGAGCATTTATACATATAAAAGACTCTGTAAAATGTGTACAACTTGCTCTTGAAAATCCTCCAAAACCTGGTGAGAGAGTCAAAATCTTTAATCAAATGACTGAGAGTCATCAAGTTGGAGAACTAGCTAAAAAAGTTGCGTCTCTAACAGGAGCTGATATCAATTATTTACCAAATCCAAGGAACGAAGCAGTAGAAAATGATCTAATTGTTGATAATAAATGCTTTATAGAATTAGGTTTAAACCCAACGACCCTTGATAATGGCTTATTAGAAGAAGTTGTTGAAGTTGCTAAAAAATACTCCAACAGATGCGATCTTAATCGCATACCTTGTGTTTCATCCTGGACTAAAAAACAAGCTGAGGCTATAAAGACTAATTAAAATATCTGAAATAACTACCTTAAGAAAGTGAAAATTGCATTGTTTACTGAAACTTTTTTACCTAAAGTTGACGGCATAGTCACAAGACTGACAAAAACGATTGAATTTTTAATAAAAAATGGTGATGAAGTTATAATTTTTTGTCCAGAGGGGTGCCCAGAATCCTATATGGGAGCAACTGTAGTTGGCGTTGCTGCAATGCCATTACCCTTATACCCAGAATTAAAGCTTGGTTTACCAGGTCCTGCAGTCTCAGATAAGTTAGAAAAATTCAACCCAGATTTGATACATGTTGTTAATCCAGCTGTACTTGGCTTAGGCGGCATATGGCTAGCGAAAACTAATAACATTCCTTTAATTGCTAGCTACCATACTCATCTTCCAAAATATCTTGAACATTACGGTATGGGTATGTTAGAGCCACTTTTATGGGAATTACTTAAAGCAGCACATAATCAAGCCTTGTTAAATTTATGTACTTCCACCGCCATGGTAAATGAGTTAAAAGATAAAGGCATTCAAAGGACTGCTCTATGGCAAAGGGGAGTAGATACTTACAGTTTCAGGCCAGATTTGAGAAGTGAGAAAATGAGAAAAAAATTATTTGGGGAATATGATGATGCAAATTACTTATTGATTTATGTGGGAAGATTATCAGCAGAAAAACAAATTGAGAGAATTAAACCAGTCTTAGAAAGTATTCCTAATGCTTGCCTAGCACTTGTAGGGGACGGACCATATAGAAACCAGCTTGAAAAAATCTTCGAAAATACAAAGACTAATTTCATAGGATATTTATCTGGTGATGAACTTGCTAGCGCATATGCCTCTGGAGATATCTTTTTATTTCCATCTAGTACAGAAACACTTGGGTTGGTTTTACTAGAAGCAATGGCAGCAGGATGTCCAGTTATCGGAGCCAACAAGGGGGGAATTCCAGATATAATTAACGATGGAATTAATGGTTGTTTATATGATCCTGATGAAAAAGATAATGGGGAAGAGAGTTTGATTGCAGCGACAAAAAAAATTCTTGAGAATGAAGATAAAAGAGAAATTATGAGGAAAGAGGCAAGAAACGAAGCAGAAAAATGGGATTGGAATCAAGCAACGCTACAACTGCAAAATTATTATGCAGATACTCTAAAAGAAATAGATTAAATTTAATCTTAATTATGCTACGTGTGGAGGCGTAGGACTGTTATACGAACCTAAAGGAAGTATTAGGGTAGCGATATTTTGATTTTTTTCAGGCCTTTTTTTCTTTGAAAATTTTTTACCAAAGGGTACTCTTATAACATTAGTTCCCTCAATGGAACAAATGTTTGAGTTATCTCCTGAAAAATTATTGACAAAATTTGGTAAGTCGACATTGTTAACTGGCAGGTGCTTAACATTACCAGATTTAAAATCTTTGGTCATAGCTTCAAATACCCCAAAAAATTTGATGCTCGAATATTGTAATAAAAAAATTTAAAAAATTTCTATAAGAAAATATTAAATTTTTATTCTCACTGATAATAACTAAGAAAATATAAGGACGCTAGTCCTTTAAGCACATTTATTTTCTTCGAAAGTCTCTCCTTGATTTACATTGCAAGAACAAATTAAATTGCGATCGCCATATGCATTATTGATCCTAGAAACTAAAGACCAAAACTTAATAGATGTTTGAGTTTTATAAGGAAAAGAAGCTTTTTCTTTTGAATAAGGATAATGCCAATTATCAGCAATTAATTCTTTCAGCGTATGGGGAGCGTTACTTATTACATTATTATTCTTTAATTCACTATTTTTTTCTATTTCGCTGATTTCTTCTCCAATCAATAGCATAGCCTCGCAAAATCTATTCAATTCAACCAAACTTTCACTTTCAGTAGGCTCTATCATTATGGTCTCTGGAACAGGCCAACTTATAGTTGGGGCATGAAAACTATAATCTATTAATCTTTTAGCTAAATCATTTACACTCAAACCAGTTTTGGATTTTAAATCTCTAAAATCTAAAATACATTCATGTGCGACAAAATTATTTTTTCCTTTATAAAGAATCTTGAATTTATGCTTTAAAGAATGCGCAATATAATTTGCAGATAAAATTGCATGCGAAGTTGCTTTCCTTAAACCACTTAGACCAGCCATTTTTATATACATCCAACTTATTGGAAGAATACTTGCACTCCCATGCTTGGCAGAAGATACGTAATTAAAACTATTAGATAAATTATTATCCATTAAAGAATGAGTAGGAAGAAATGGGCTTAAAGTTTCTGATGCGGCAACTGGACCTACTCCTGGACCACCACCTCCATGGGGAATGCAGAATGTTTTATGTAAATTCAAATGACAAACATCAACACCATAATTCCCCGGTTTACATAATCCTACCTGAGCGTTCAAATTTGCTCCATCTAAATAGACAAATCCTCCAACAGAATGAATTAAATCACATATCTTTCTGATTTTTAATTCAAAAACTCCATGAGTAGAGGGATAAGTCAACATAAGAGCCCCTATTTGGTTATCAAATTTCTTGACCTTGATCGACAAATCTTGAAAATCAATATTTCCTTCGTCATCACATTCAACAGTTAATACATCAAAACCTGCCATAACTGCACTAGCAGGATTTGTTCCATGAGCACTTTTAGGAATTAAACATTTTTTTCTTAACACTTCACCTTTTGATTCAAAATAAGAATTTATTGCCAATAAACCTGCAAACTCTCCTTGAGAACCTGCATTTGGTTGAAAAGAAACTGATTTTAAACCAACAATATCACTTATCCATTTTTCTAAGTCAGATATGATTTTTGAATAGCCTTTAGTTTGATCTGGTGGGGAAAAAGGATGAATTGAAGATAAATTAGCCCAAGAGACTGGATTTAACTCTGCTGCAGAATTTAACTTCATGGTACAGCTTCCCAATGGCATCATCCCATCTACCAAAGAAAAATCTTTTTCTGCAAGTCGGAATATATATCTCATTAATTCAGTTTCACTTTGGTAATTTGTGAATATATCTTGCTGCATCCATGCACTGGATCTCAAAGCTAAACTTTCAAGATGAAATACTTTATCAAATTTTATATGCTCTAAATCTTCTTCTTTTTCTATAAGATTTGCTATGAAAGTCAAAATATCCTTGATTTCTTTTTCATTACTAAGCTCATCTAAAGAGAACCCAAAGCCAGTTGAATTTTCAATAGTAGATCCCAACGGCAAAATTCTTAAGTTATAGCCATTTTTTAAAGCTTCTTTGTGGATCCTCTGGGAGTGCTCAGAATAAACATCAACACTATCAAATCTAATCCCAATAGGAATATCAAAACCTAAAGCAGCTAAACTTGATTCTAAATTTATTCTCAACTCCACTAATCTCTTAGCAATTTGGGTTAATCCAGAGGGACCATGATAAATAGCATAAAAAGAAGAAATAATGGCTAACAAAGATTGAGCAGTACAAATATTACTAGTGGCCTTTTCCCTTCTAATATGTTGCTCTCTTGTTTGCAATGCTAGTCTTAGAGACTTTTCTCCATTTTTAGATAGAGTTTGCCCAACAATTCTTCCGGGTATCAGCCTTTTATATTTTTCGCTACAAGCAAAATATGCTGCATGGGGGCCACCAAAACCCATTGGAACACCAAATCTCTGCATACTACCCACTGCTACATCAACACCAAATTCAGAAATTGGTTTAATCAAAACTTGTGCCAGTGGATCAATACATGCCGTAACAATAATTTCTGATCTATGTGCTTGAGATATTAAGAATGTGGGATCATATAACTCTCCATTTTTACCAGGTAATTGCAACAACATTCCAAAAACATCTTCATGATTAGGAAGGTTGCTTTGAGTAAAGCGTTTTAAGGATATTCCCAAAGGTTTTGCTCTTGTTTGCAGAACATTAAAAGTATGATCAAAAACGTTTGATTCCACTAAGTAAACTTTTGAAGATTTATTTTTTCTTGAGGAAAAACTCATGGCCATAGCTTCTGCAGCAGCAGTACCCTCATCTAACAAAGATGCATTAGCGACAGGGAATCCTGTTAGTTCACAAACAATAGTCTGAAAATTAAATAGAGCTTCTAATCTTCCTTGTGCAATTTCTGCTTGATATGGAGTATAAGACGTGTACCACCTTGGATTTTCAAGAACATGTCTTTGGATTACTTTAGGCATGTGATTGTCATAATAACCAAGGCCTATTAGTGATCTCATTTTAGTATTTTTATTCGCAATCTCTTCTAATTCATTTAAAGCCTCAATTTCTGAACAACCTTGGGGCAATATTTCTGAAGATTTATCCTTAAGCTGAATATCTTCAGGAATAACTTGATTTATAAATTGATCAATATTATTAAAACCAAGCTTGTTCAGCATAATTTTTTCATCATTATCTCCTAACCCAAGATGCCTATCAATAAACAAATCAGACCCAAATTTGGATGTCATATTAAAATATTTTTCTTTAAAATAGCTCTTTTTAAAAAGTTTGCCTTATTTTGGTACAACCTTTAATTGATATTCCTCAGAAGTCATCAAATCAGCAATTGATACATTTGATTCGGGTTTCAAAATGACTAACCAACCGTCTCCAATCGGATCATTCTGTAAAAGCTCAGGGTTCTCAATAACACTTTCATTTACAGATACTATTTCCCCTGAAAAAGGCAGATAGACTTCCTCAACGGCCTTAACTGATTCTATTGTTCCAAAAGTTTCACCTTTCTCTAAAGTCGCCCCTTGATCAGCTAATTCAACAAAAACAATATCTCCTAGTTGATCTATAGCAAATTCACTAACTCCAATTTTTAATAATCCATTTTCTTGCGAGACATATTCATGAGTATCAGCATAGTTGAGGTTGTCTGGAAACTTGTAAGACATGATTAAGTAGATAAAGGAAGTAGAGAATCCTTTGAAATTAATTTTTCCTCTAATAATTCAGATAATAATCGAATTAATGCAATTTTGATGTGAGCTATGTGAGAACCACCTTGAACAAAAATATTGTAAGGATCTCTTAGAGGGGCATCTGCAGAAAATTCACTTGTACTACCTTCAATAAATGTACCTCCTGCCATTAATAATTTTGAATCATATCCATCCATTGATGATGGAACAACATTCAGAAAAGAATCTACTGGTGAAGAATTTTGAAAAGATTGGCAAACTTTTTGTACCAAATCAGGATTATTCAATCTTACTGACTGAATAAGATCAGATCTATAAGTTGCTGGCTCTGGTAAAACCTTAAATCCCAAATTTTTAAAGACTGCTGCAACCATATCAGCACCTTTTAATGATTCATGAACAATTTGTGGTGCTAAAAACAAACCCTGCAAAATTAGTCTTCCTAGTCCAAAATTTATTCCTGCAGAAGAACCAATACCTGGTGAGGTTAATCTAGAACATGCCATTTCAACCAACTCTGCATCTCCAGCAACGTACCCACCAGTAGGAACGATTGTTCCTCCTAAATTTTTAATCAATGATCCAGCAATTATATTTGCCCCTTTAGAAATTGGTTCACTATCTTCAACAAGCTCCCCATAACAATTATCAACAAAACATATACAGTTAGGATCAAGAGAATGAATAAGACTACAAATTTTCTCTATCTGATGATTCGTAAGAGACTTTCTCCAACTATATCCACAACTTTTTTGTATGAATACTAATTTGCATGAATTTTCTTTAAAAGAATGAACAATTTTTTCTTCAAAAGAATCAAAATTCTCACAGATATTTATTTGCTTATATTCAATCTCAAAATCTTTAAGTGAACCTTTACCTCCTCCCCTTATTCCTATGACTTCTTCTAACGTGTCATATGGTTGTCCTGTAAGAGATAACATTACATCTCCAGGTCTAAGAACTCCAAATAAGACAGAACTTATTGCATGTGTTCCACTTACGAATTGCATCCTCACAGCTGCCTTTTCAGCAAGAAACAATCTTGCAAAAACCGCATCAATTTTTTCTCTAGATATATCATCATGACCACTACCAGAGGATTGATTGAAATGACTAGTAGAAACTTTTTCTTCCTTAAAAATTGTCAAAATATTTTCTAATTTCTGGAAAACCTGATTGGATCTTTCTTGAAAAACTTTACTTAAACTATCTTCTATGGAAAGAACAGCGTTTTCAGCAAGTTTAAAGTTATTATTTGGTGTCATTAAATTATGAAAACTAATATTATTTTTCAGAAGCTAAATTTCTTAATTCTGCGAGGAAAGCATTTGGCCCTCTACCCTGAAAATAAGAGAGTTTTTTTGAAGCCTCATATAAATCAAGCAGTTCTCCGTCTAATTCTTCTGCAGTATAGTCTCTAATTCCAGCTATTACCTCAGCAAAGCGTTCTCTACGGGAAGATTTATTGACATCATAGGCCTCCATTACCTGAATTTTACATGATCTCCACGCCTTATTCTGACAAAAATGCATTGAAAGGGCGTCACTTAACGCAGAAGCTTCTTCATCCTCTATATACCAATCAAAAGATGAAGGGAGAGCTTTTAATCCTGAAAATATCTCAAATAATTCCCCGGCCGATAATGGATTACCAAAATCATTTTTTAAAGGTAATGCAGACTCTTGCAAAGATTTCCATAACTCTGGGTAATCACTTTCTAAACGATCCCTGATTTTTTCTATACCTTGATCAAGAATAGTATTAACTTGAGCTAAAGCAAGAAAAACTTCTGGACCTGGCGAAGATAACTTTCCATTCCTAAGATTAGAAATTTGGGAATTATGAACTTTACCTAAATCAAGAATTTCAGAAAGTAATGGCAAAACCCTATGCGACCAACCATTTCTCTCATGCCAGAGGTGTATCAAATGAGCCATAGCCCTTCGACCTCTGGATAATTTATCGCGATATCCGAGACTCACAGATAATTAAACTTATCAATAATATAGTATGATAATATTACATATCGGTAATTTTGAAAATAGTATTTCAATATCATGAATTCAGTAATTTTCCAAGAAACAGCAAAATTAAAAAAACCTGTTCCAGCTGAAAAAGTTATAGAGCTTTCAGAAAAATTACTGGAGCCTTCCAGTCATTCAAAAAAATATCCTCCAAGATTGCATAAAACTTGGGGAACGATTGTCTTCATGATAGCAATCCATATTCTTTCTTTTATAGCTATACAACCAAAATATTGGAGTCTTCCTGCAGTCGTATCACTTTTATTTTTTTACTGGGTTACTGCTTGTCTGGGCGTCACTCTTGGATATCACAGATTGTTATCGCATAGATCTTTTATAGTCCCAAGATGGTTAGAAAGATTTTTTGCTACCTGCGGAGCGATAAGTTGCCAGCATGGACCGATAGATTGGGTAGGTTTACATAGGCATCACCACTCCTTTTCGGACACAGAAGTTGATCATCACAACAGTAAAAAAGGTTTTTGGTGGAGTCATATGGGTTGGATGTTCAAAGACGTTGAAGCACTAAAAGCTGTTCCCAAACTAAGTGCAGATTTAATTAAAGATCCATACTATAGATTCCTAAATAAACATTTTTTACTTTTACAAATTCCTATTGGACTCTCTTTGTACGCAATAGGGCAAAAATTAGGAGTTGGTGGTTGGGCTTTGGTGCTATGGGGTATTCCATTAAGACTTGTTGTTGTTTATCACGTGACCTGGCTAGTAAATTCGGCTACTCATTGTTGGGGTAAGGCGCCATTTGAAAGTGGTGATTCATCCAAAAACAATGCGTGGGTTGCTGCATTAACATTTGGAGAAGGTTGGCATAACAATCATCATGCATTTCCTAATTCAGCAAAACAAGGATTATTTAGAGGTCAAATCGATATAACTTGGGAACATATTAAGATTCTTGCGAAATTTGGTCTTGCAAAAAAAGTAAAGTTACCCTCTAGGTCTTATTATTAACTATATTGTTCAATATTTTCATGGCTAAAAGAGTACAAGTCGCATTAACTGAATCAATCGCTTCACTAGGTAAAGAAGGAGATCTAGTTGAAGTAGCGCCTGGATATGCAAGAAATTTTTTATTACCTTATGGCAAGGCAATGAATGTAACACCAGCAGTCCTTAAACAAATTGAAAGGAAAAAAGAAAAGGAAAAAATTGCTGCTGATAAATTAAAGCAAGAAGCTTTAGATTTCCAAACTGCATTATCTACAATAGGTAGGTTCACTATCAAAAAGCAAGTTGGAGAAGATGGAGTCCTTTTTGGAACCGTTACCAACGGAGATGTTGCTGAAGCAATAAAAGCGGCAACCAAAAAAGAAATTGATAGAAGAAACATCACAGTTCCTGATATTCATAATTTAGGTTCCTTTACTGCAAAAATAAAATTGCATCCAGAAGTAAATGCAGAAGTAAATATTGAAGTAACAAGTTAATCAATTTGTTGCATTATTTTGAAAAGCAGCCAGAGTATATATCTAAGCAACTAAAGATATGGTTTCCGTACCTTTTCCAAATAATGGGCAAAATAAAAATTTTAAAAAAGATTTTAATAATGAAAATGCTGGATTAGTTCCTCCTCAAAACGTGCAAGCTGAGGAAGCTGTGCTTGGTGGCATACTGCTTGATCCAGACGCGATCGGAAGAATTGCAGACTTAATTAAACCTGAAGCCTTTTATATAAATGCTCATCAAGAGATTTATAGAACAGCATTAATGTTGCATACACAGGGTAAACCAACTGATTTAACATCAATGAGTGCTTGGTTGGCAGATAATGGATCACTAGAAAAAATTGGAGGGAACAGCAAACTGGTAGAACTAGTTGAAAATGTTTCCTCTACAGCTTCCATAGAACAAGTTGCTAATTTAATTAACGACAAATACATGAGGAGGCAACTTATCAGATCTGGGAATGAGGTAGTTCAACTAGGTTTTGATCAAACTCAAGATACTAATGAAGTTCTTGATAAAGCGGAGCAAAAAATATTTGAAATCAGTCAAGAAAAACCTTCAAAAGGTCTGACTCAAGCAGCTGAAATCCTTACTAGTACTTTCAATGAAATAGAATCGAGATCTCTAGGCACTTCAGTAGCCGGAATTCCTGTAAATTTTTACGACCTTGATGCGATGACTCAAGGTTTTCAAAGAAGTGATTTAATAATTGTTGCTGGAAGACCCTCAATGGGAAAAACTTCAATAGTTCTCAACCTGGCTAAGAATGTTGCACAATCTCAAGATTTACCTGTGTGCGTATTTAGTCTTGAAATGAGTAAAGAACAGTTGACATATAGATTACTCTCTATGGAAGTTGGAATCGAGAGTGGTAGGCTTCGAACAGGAAGATTACAGCAAGAAGAATGGCCTTTACTTGGAGAAGGTATCAATTCATTAGGTCAGTTACCAATATTTATCGATGACAAACCTAACTTAAGTGTTTTAGAGATGAGATCTCTTTGCAGAAGATTAATAGCTGAACAAAAAAAAGAATTAGGATTAATTGTAATTGATTACCTCCAGTTAATGGAAGGATCAACCCCTGATAATAGAGTTCAAGAACTTTCACGAATAACGAGAGGTCTTAAAAGCATGGCTAGAGAATTAAAAGTACCAGTAGTAGCTTTATCTCAGCTTAGTAGAGGAGTAGAATCTAGAACAAATAAAAGACCAATGTTAAGCGATCTAAGAGAATCAGGATCTATAGAACAAGACGCAGATTTAGTATTAATGATTTATAGAGATGAATACTATAATCCAGAGACTGAAGATAGAGGAATTACAGAGATCATTGTCACTAAACATAGAAATGGACCCGTAGGAACTGTTAAATTATTATTTGAACCTCAATTCACGAGATTTAGGAATTTAGCTAATTAAATCAATCCTAAAATGCAAGATCATCAAGCAACAAATGAATCTTTTGACATCATCGTTATTGGAGGAGGACATGCAGGATGCGAAGCAGCTATAACAACAGCAAAATTAGGATTTTCTACAGCCTTATTCACAATCAATTTAGATAGAATTGCCTGGCAACCTTGTAACCCTGCAGTTGGCGGGCCAGCAAAAAGTCAGTTAGTGCATGAGGTTGATGCATTAGGAGGAATTATTGGGGAATTAGCTGATCAAACAGCGATACAAAAAAGAATATTAAATGCAAGTAGAGGACCAGCTGTATGGGCATTAAGAGCTCAAACAGATAAAAGAGAATACTCAAAAAAGATGATCGAAATCCTGCAAAATACAAATAATTTATCTTTAAAAGAAGCAATGATTACTGAACTGGATATTGCAAAAACTGAAGCAATTGGATTGAACTCAAAAAAAATCATAAAAAAAAGAATAAAGGGTGTTAGGACATTCTTTGGTAGTTATTTTTCAGCAAGATCAGTTATCATTACAGCTGGTACTTTCTTAGAAGGGAAAATATGGATAGGAAATAAATCAATGTCAGCTGGAAGATCGGGCGAACAAGCAGCAAAAGGTCTTACTCAAAATTTGCACGAAATTGGTATCAAAACAGAACGTTTAAAAACAGGAACTCCAGCAAGAGTTGATAAAAGAAGTATCATTTTTGATAAATTAGATATTCAACCAAGTACTGCAGCAGATAAATATTTTTCGTTTGACCCAGATATAAAAAATAATATGCCCCAAGTGAGTTGTCACATCACAAGAACAACTGCCAAAACACATCAGCTAATTCGAGACAATTTACATTTAACTCCCATTTACGGAGGTTTTATTGATAGTAAGGGGCCAAGATATTGTCCATCAATTGAAGATAAAATCGTTAAATTTGCTGAAAAAGAATCACATCAAATTTTCTTAGAACCAGAAGGAATTAATACCCCTGAAATTTATGTACAAGGATTTTCTACAGGTTTGCCCGAAAATATTCAATTAGAACTTTTAAGAACCCTACCTGGACTAAGTGAATGTAAAATGTTGCGACCAGCATATGCTGTCGAGTATGACTATATACCTGCAACACAGCTCCAAACATCACTTGAAGCAAAAGAAATTGAATATTTATTTAGCGCTGGACAAATTAATGGGACTACTGGTTACGAAGAAGCAGCAGCACAAGGATTAGTTGCAGGAGTCAATGCGACAAGAAAACTGAACAAAAAAGATCCAATAATCTTCACTAGAGAAAGCAGCTATATAGGAACAATGATCAATGATTTAATTACAAAAGATCTCAAAGAACCATACAGAGTTCTCACTAGTAGGAGTGAATATAGGTTAACTCTTAGAGGAGATAATGCAGATAGGAGATTAACCCCGCTAGGTTATCAAATAGGGCTAATTGATGAAAAACGATGGTCGGCCTATCAAAAAAAAATGAAACTTCTTGAGGAAGAAAAATTAAGATTAAATAACACCCGTTTGAAAAATACCGATGAAATATCAAAAAAAATAGAATTAGACACTGGATCAAAAATCAAAGGCTCAACAACTTTAAAAGAACTCTTAAAAAGACCAAACTTTCATTATTCAGATCTAATAAAATATAATTTGAATGAAAAAAATCTAACTTCTTCAATACAAGAAGGTGTTGAAATAGATATTAAATACGAGGGTTACCTCAAAAGACAAAAAAACAATATTGAACAAATAAATCGTCAAAGCTGTAAATCTCTGCCTCAAGAAATAAATTATGAAAAGATAGA
>QCRA01000005.1 GCA_003212035.1 Prochlorococcus sp. AG-459-D04 | reverse complement strand
TATGAAGCTTATTCTGATTATGTCGATATGATGAATTTAACTGAAGAATTGATAAAAGATATAGTAACTGACGCATGTGGTTCTTTAATTATAAATTATCAAAATAAAGAAATTGATTTTTCTAAACCTTGGTTAAGAATTTCCATGAAAGATATTGTAAAAAAATATACAGGAATTGATTTTGATTCTTTTAGTGGAGACTTTATAGCAGCAAAACAAGCTGTTAAAAATATAAATGTTGATTTCTCTAATAAAGTAAATACTATTGGAAGACTTTTAAATGAGGTCTTCGAGCAAAAAGTAGAATCAAAACTTATAGAGCCTACTTTTGTTATCGATTATCCTGTTGAAATTTCTCCTTTAGCTAGGCCCCATCTTGATAATAAAGAAATAGTTCAGAGATTTGAATTATTCATTGTTGGACGAGAGCTGGCAAATGCTTTTAGTGAGTTGATAGATCCAGTTGATCAAAGAGAAAGAATGCAATTACAGCAATCTCTTAGAGATGAAGGAGATCTTGAAGCTCACTGTATAGATGAAGATTTCTTGAACGCTTTAGAGATTGGAATGCCGCCAACTGGAGGATTAGGTATAGGGATTGATAGGCTAATTATGTTAATTACGAATAGCGCATCAATTAGAGATGTAATCCCTTTCCCATTGTTAAAACCAGAAATAACTTCCAAAAAAAGTGAAAAGTTACCCTTGAATGAAGTAAAATAGATTAATTAATCCAATACGAAATTTTTTAAATGAGTGGTGAACGTGTTGGTTTCCGTTTCAAACATGCGGATGCAGTAGTAAAAAGAAATCCTCAAGGCCGATCAAGAAGAGGATGGGTTATTGAACCAGTAGAGCAAACTACCAGTAGGGGTACAAAAATGCCTGCATACAAAATTCGCTGGAGAGATAGTGAAAGGCCTGAAACTGTATTACAACATATGTTAATTGCAGATCCAGATCCTTCCCCACCTCCAAGTTCAGTCAGCTTAAATTAATATTTACAATAATTCTGAATAATATTTTTATCTTTTTAATGCAGAGTTGATTTCTTTTTTTATACTTTTTTGTTTTTCGTCTTGTCGTTTGTCATGTAATTTTTTCCCTTTGCCGACCCCTATAGTTAGTTTTATCCATGAGCCTTTTAAATATAGAGATAATGGAACAATAGTCATTCCTTTTTTTTCAGTATTAGATTTCATTTTTATTATTTCTTTTTTATGTAGTAGCAACTTTCTATTTCTTAATGGATCATGATTAAAGAAAGGCCCCACATTTTTATGTGGTGAAATGTGAACATTTAATAATAAGATCTCACCATCTCTAAATGAACAGTATCCATCTCTTAAATTGGCTTTTCCGTTTCTAATGGACTTTACTTCAGTCCCTAAAAGCTCAATTCCAGCTTCGATTGTTTCAGATATTGCATATTGAAATTTTGCATATCTATTTTCAGCTAAAAGTTTAAAATCATTTGCTTTATTAGTGTTTCTTTTAACTTTGCTTGAATTTTTTGCCATTTTAGTTGTAAAAAATCTTTCTACTCAGAACAATTGCAATTAACCTTTCATTATGGCAATAATTTCATCCAATATAGGCGATAATGACTTTTCTCTTCGTAAAAAAGAGCTTAGGCTAGTTGATTCAAAAATCATTCCAGGTGAAAAGAGAAATAAGAATCTGAACTTAGCCCGGCCTCATACTTTAAAAGAATTTATTGGCCAAGAACAACTTAAATCTTCTTTAAAAATAGCTATAGATGCCTCAATTTTTAGAAAAGAACCTTTGGAGCATACTCTTTTATATGGACAGCCAGGTTTAGGAAAGACTACTCTTGCTTTTTTAATAGCCCATGAATTGCAGACAAAATGTAGGATAGCAACTGCACCAGCAATTGAAAGACCAAGAGATATTGTAGGATTACTTCTTGGATTGAATGAAGGTGAAGTTTTATTTATCGATGAGATACATCGCTTAAATAGGTTAACTGAAGAGTTGTTATATTCTGCAATGGAAGATTTTAGACTCGACTTAACTATGGGAGCTAATAGAGGAGCACGTTGCAGAACAATTAATCTTCCAAGGTTTACTCTGATTGGCGCGACAACTAAATTAGCTTCAATAAGTGCACCTCTAAGAGATAGATTTGGCATATCTCAGAAAATTGAATTTTACTCATATGATGAATTAAAACAAATTATTGTTAATTTCTCCCGATTAATAAACCTCAATTTAGATGATGAGGCATCTTATAATTTAGCAAAAATATCTCGAGGGACTCCAAGAATTGCTTTAAGGTTATTAAGACGAGTTAGAGATTATGCTCAAGTTGTTATGAAAACTAATACAATATCCCCGGATTTAATAAAAAAAGCTTTAAATTCTTATCAAATAGACGAAAAAGGATTGGATTCTTTAGATAGACACTATTTATCTTTTCTTAACCAAAATTATGATGTTCCAACTGGCCTTGATTCAATTGCAGCCGGCTTGGGTGATGATTCTTCAATGTTAGAATTTGTAGTTGAGCCATATCTCATCAAAATTGGTTTCCTCAGGCGAACTCCTCGAGGAAGATTGCTTACTGCTTTAGGAAAAAAGTACATTGATTCAAAAAATGATGACTTTTAAAAAAATAAAGGTTTATTTTTTATTAATTTTTATTTTTTTGAATATTTTTTACATTGCACCATGCTATTCATTGTCTTTGAGAGAGGATATGTTTAAAAATGCATTAGATCTAAGTTCAGGCGGAAAATTTAATCTAGCTTTACGAGAATGGAATGAATATCTCGATTCTTATCCTGATGATGCCGCAGGTTATAGCAATAGAGGAAATGTGAGACTCATTTTGGAAGATATAAAAGGATCAATAGATGACCAAAATAAGGCAATAAGTTTGAATCCTAGTGAAATAGATCCTTATATCAACAGGGGGATAGCTGAGGAAGCATTGGGTTTATGGTCGCAAGCGAAAAAAGATTATAATTTCGTTATTTCGCAAGATAGTAAAAATTTCTCTGCATTATATAATTTAGCTAATGTAGAGGGATCTACATCACATTGGGATAAAGCAAGAGATTTATATTCAAAAGCTGCTTTATATAATCCTGGATTTGCCATGGCTAGATCAAGTTTGGCCTTAGCAGATTTTCAGTTAGGAAATATTGATGAATCTGAAAAAGAATTAAAAAAATTAATTAGACGTTATCCAACTTTTGCAGATGCTAGGGCAGCTTTAACCGCTTTGAATTGGTCAAAGGGTGAATCTGGGAAAGCAGAGAGTAATTGGATAGCGGTAACTGAATTAGATCCTAGATATAGTGATCAAGAATGGTTAAAAACAATAAGAAGATGGCCTCCTGAACCAATAAAAGATTTAATGAACTTTATCGATTTAAAATAAGTAATGAATAGAGACCAGTTGTATAAAAAAATTGATTCGTTTAATCATGAATTAATTAACTTGAGAAGACATATCCATGCACATCCCGAATTAAGTGGACTTGAAAATCAAACAGCAATCTTGATAAGCGGTTTTTTAAAAAATATTGGTTGGAATGTTAGAGAATCTATAGGCAGGACTGGAGTTATAGCTGATTTTGGTCCCCTAGATAAAGGCATTATAGGTTTAAGAGTGGATATGGATGCTTTACCAATATTTGAGGAAACTAAATTAAGTTTTTCTTCAAAAGTAGATGGTGTTATGCACGCCTGTGGTCATGATTTGCATATCTCGATTGGATTGGGTGTGGCAAAAATTATTAAGGATTTAAAACTAAATTTTGGGACTCGGATAATTTTTCAGCCCGCTGAAGAAATTGCGAGTGGCGCTAGATGGATGATTAAGGATGGAGCAACTAATGGTTTAATCAATATTTTGGGAGTTCATGTCTACCCTGATTTATCCGTAGGGACTATTGGAATTAAAGAGGGAAGTTTAACTGCTGCTGCTGGAGAACTTAAGGTTGAGATTAAAGGAAAATCAGGCCATGGTGCTCGACCTCATGAAGGAGTTGATGCTATTTGGGTAGCCTCTAAAGTTGTCTCGGGAATTCAAGAATCAATAACACGTAAGTTAGATCCTTTAGATCCTGTAGTAATAACTTTTGGGAAAATAAATGGTGGTAATGCTTTCAATGTTCTTGCAGAAAAGGTTAATTTAATTGGCACTGTTAGATGCACTAATCGTAAGGTATTTGCGAATATTGGTTGTTGGCTTAATGAAAATATCAATTCTTTAGTTAAAGGTTGCGGAGCTGAAGCAAAAGTAATATTTAGAGAAATTACTCCGGCAGTTAATAATAATTCTGAGATTAATAGAGTCTTCAGAGATTCGGGAATTAAGGTTTTGGGTCAAGAAAATGTTATTGAATTACAAAAACCATCATTAGGAGCTGAGGATTTCGCTGAATTCTTAAATGATATTCCAGGAGCTATGTTTAGGCTTGGCGTTTCTAGTTCAAATGGTTGTGCTCCTCTTCATAGTTCAAAATTTGATCCAGATGAAAGAGCTATTGCTGTTGGAGTTAAAGTGATAACAGAATCCATAGTAAAATTAAACAAAGAAAAAATGAACACTATTGTTAAATGAAAATTAATAAAAGATTTATTTTATCTTTTGTGGCGCCTTTTATGATTCTGATATCAGCTATCGGATTGATATTTAGGGAAAATTCCAGGAAGATTTTTTATTTACCTATTGGATTAATGGGGATTGTAATTATTTTGGAGAAGGGTATTAGCAGACAATTGGATAGAAAAAATATTTTAAAAAAGATAAAGTCTTATCAAAAGGTTAAATAAAATAATTTTATTTATTTTCACGCAATATGAGATGACTATTTTTTAGAAAAGAGCTATTAATAAATTAATACTAGGGGTGCTAAGAAATTTAACTTAGCTGAGATCATACCCTTTGAACCTGAATCATTCATTTTGATGCAGGGAAGTGGAAATGTGATCAAACTTTAGTAATACTACTTTTAAAATTAAGAAATTATGAGAAGTTCTTGGATTAAACCTCGCCTCGGAAAAGAAAATGTAACTCAGATGAATTTTGCGAGAAACGGACATATCACCGAAGAAATGGATTTTGTTGCTAAAAAAGAGAATCTACCTTCTTCTTTAATAATGGAGGAAGTGGCAAGAGGAAGATTGATTATTCCAGCTAATATTAATCATTTGAATCTTGAGCCAATGTCTATAGGTATTGCTTCTAGATGCAAAGTTAATGCCAATATTGGTGCTTCACCTAATGCAAGTGATATTAATGAAGAAGTAGAGAAGCTCAAACTCGCTGTTAAATATGGTGCTGATACGGTTATGGATCTTTCTACGGGAGGAGTAAATTTAGATGCAGTGCGGCAAGCAATTATTCAAGAATCTCCTGTTCCCATAGGCACTGTTCCTGTATATCAAGCTTTAGAAAGTGTACATGGTTCAATAGATAGACTGACAGAGGACGATTTTCTTCATATTATTGAAAAACATTGTCAGCAGGGCGTAGATTATCAAACTATTCACGCTGGTCTATTAATAGAGCATTTGCCAAAAGTTAAAGGAAGAATTACTGGAATTGTCAGTAGAGGTGGAGGTATTTTAGCCCAATGGATGTTGCATCATTTTAAGCAAAATCCACTCTACACAAGGTTTGATGATATTTGTGAGATTTTTAAGAAATATGATTGTACTTTTTCTTTAGGAGATTCACTAAGGCCTGGATGTTTGCATGATGCTTCTGATGATGCTCAACTAGCTGAATTGAAGACCCTTGGCGAGCTTACTCGAAGAGCATGGGAACATAATGTTCAAGTCATGGTTGAGGGCCCTGGTCATGTACCTATGGACCAAATTGAGTTTAATGTGAGAAAGCAAATGGAAGAGTGCTCTGAAGCTCCTTTCTATGTACTTGGTCCATTAGTAACAGATATTTCCCCTGGTTATGACCATATATCAAGTGCTATTGGGGCGGCGATGGCAGGGTGGTATGGAACTTCTATGTTATGTTATGTAACCCCAAAAGAGCATCTAGGTCTCCCAAATGCAGAAGATGTACGAGAAGGACTAATTGCTTATAAAATAGCTGCTCATGCTGCTGATATAGCAAGACATAGAGCTGGGGCTCGTGATCGAGATGATGAACTTAGTCATGCAAGGTATAACTTTGATTGGAATAAACAATTCGAACTTTCATTAGATCCAGAAAGGGCAAAGCAATATCATGATGAGACACTACCAGACGAAATTTTTAAAAAGGCCGAGTTTTGTTCAATGTGTGGTCCAAAACATTGTCCAATGAATTCAAAGATTTCAGATGAATCTCTTGATCAGTTAAAAGATAAACTTCAAGAATGTAATACTTCAGCGTAGTTATCAATGTTAGTTAAAGAATTTCCTTTGTCTTATTAACTACATTTTCGACTGTAAATCCAAAATTTTTCATACATTCTCCACCTGGTGCTGATGCACCAAATCTATCCATAGTAATACAAATCCCTTCAAAACCTGTGTATTTATGCCAACCAAATGAATGGGCAGCTTCTACTACTACTCTCTTTTTCACACTACTAGGTAAAACGCTTTCTTTGTAAGATTCTTCTTGCTCTTCAAAAAGTTCTACACAAGGCATAGAAACAACTCTAATTTTTTTACCTAAGCTGGAAATTTCCTTGCTTGCTTCAATGCAAAGATTCAGTTCGCTTCCAGTACCAATAAATATTAGATCTGGTGTTCCTTCGCAATCGGAAACTACATATCCTCCAAGAGCAACTTTATCAATTGCAGTATTTTCTTGATTTGGCATTCCTTGTCTACTTAAACAAAGGGCTGAAGGTCTTTTTCGATTTTGAATAGCAAGCTTATAAGCTCCACTTGTCTCATTTCCATCTCCTGGTCTGAAAACTAGCATGTTAGGCATGGCGCGAAGAGAGGGGATAGTTTCAATAGGTTGATGGGTTGGCCCGTCTTCTCCTACACCAATTGAATCATGGGTTAAGACATAAATCACTCCTAATTCGCTGAGTGCTGAAAGCCTCATTGAACCTCTCATATAATCGGCGAAAACAAGGAAAGTTCCACCATAAGGAATAAGACCACTATTGTGATAGGCAATACCATTAAGTACTGCTGCCATAGCATGCTCTCGTACACCAAAATGTAAATATCTTTTTTCAGGACTATGAGGTTGAAATGATCCGGTTTCGCCCTTGATATCTGTGTAGTTAGAGTGAGTCAAGTCTGCGGATCCACCAATTAATTCAGGCAGGTTAGGGCCTAACGCACCTAAGCATATTTGTGAATGCTTTCTGGTGGCTAAACCTTTATCATCAGGTGTATAAGAGGGAAGATCTGAGTCCCAATTCTCAGGTAATTGGCCTTTTAACATTCTTTTTAACTCTGCTCCTTCGGAGGGATACTTTTTTTGATATTGTTCAAATTTAGAATCCCATTCTTTCTCTAAATTTCCCCCTTTGGTTATCGATTTTTTAAAATGCGCATATACTTCATCTGGTATTTCAAATGGAGGATATTCCCAATTAAGAAACTCTCTAGTTAATGCAGCTTCTTCTTCTCCAACTGCTGCTCCATGAATTCCAGCAGTATCTGATTTATTAGGCGAACCATAACCTATGGTCGTAGAAATTTTTATAATTGAAGGTTTGTCTGTAATCAATTTTGCTTTTTCGATAGCTTCAGTTATTCCTTTAACATCATGATTCCCATCTTCAACATGTTGTACATGCCATCCATAAGCTTCGTATCTTTTTAAAACATCTTCAGTGAAAGAAACGTCGGTTCGACCATCAATTGTAATTTGATTATCGTCATAGAGTGCAATTAATTTTCCGAGCTTAAGATGACCAGCTAATGAGCAGGCCTCTGATGCGATACCTTCTTGATTACAGCCGTCACCCATTATTACATAAGTATAGTGATCAACTATATTGCAATCAGGCTTATTAAATTTAGCAGCTAAGTGAGTTTCAGCTATTGCTAAACCAACTGCATTTGAAATTCCAGCTCCAAGAGGACCAGCTGTAACCTCTACACCTTCAGTTTCGAATGTTTCTGGATGTCCAGGAGTTTTTGATCCCCATTGCCTAAATTCTTTAATGTCCTCTATGGATACTGATTTATATCCTGTCAAATGAAGCAAGGAATATAACAGCATGCAGCCATGACCAGCTGATAATACAAAACGATCTCTATTGAACCAGTTTGGGTTATTCGGGTTGTGATTAAGTATGTTTTGCCATAATGCATAACCCATAGGAGCACATCCCATTGGTAATCCAGGATGTCCACTATTAGATTTATTTACTGCATCTACAGCAAGCATTCTTATACTATTTACACAAAGTGATTCTAATGAAACAGATGCAGCGACCATTGTTTTAAATTAAGTTAAGTTGGAAATACAGAATTGGTTGTCTTCAATTCATTTTGCTGAAAGCAAGGCAAACATTGTGACCACCAAAGCCGAAAGAATTAGAAAGAGCAACTCCTATTCGAGCTTCTCTCGCATTATTTGGTACATAATCCAGATCACACTCAGGATCAGGATTAACGTAGTTAATTGTAGGAGGGATAAAATTATGTGTCAAAGAAAGTATACAAGCTACAGCTTCTATACCTCCTGAGCCCCCCAAGAGATGACCTGTCATCGACTTAGTAGAGCTTACAGGAATGAGGTAAGATCTGTCTTTAAAAATAGATTTAATTGCAGAAGTTTCATTTTTATCATTAGCTGATGTACTTGTTCCATGAGCATTTATGTAATCAACTTTTTCAAGGCTAAGAGAAGCGTCTTTAATTGCTAATTTGATAGCTTCGGCGCCTCCTACCCCTCCTGGAGATGGAGCAGTAATATGATGAGCATCACATGTTGTTCCATATCCAACTATTTCTGCATAAATTTTAGCATTCCTTTTTTGTGCATTTTCTAAAGTTTCTAAAACAAGAATTCCAGATCCCTCTCCAATAACAAATCCATCTCTTTCTGCATCAAAAGGTCTGCTAGCAGTTTGAGGGCTGTTATTTCTGCAAGAAAGAGCTTTGGCACTGGCAAAACCAGCTACTCCGAGAGGCGTAATACTTGCTTCTGCTCCCCCACAGATCATTGCATCTGCTTTCCCAAGTTGGAGTAGTCTAAATGAATCACCAATTGCATTTGAACCGGCAGCGCAAGCGGTGGAAACAGAGGAACTTGGTCCTTTTGCACCCAAAGCGATTGCAGCCAATCCAGTTGCCATGTTAGGAATCATCATTGGAACTGTAAATGGACTTACTCTTTTAGGCCCTTTATGACTCAATATTTGAGCTTGACTTTCCATAGTTAGTAAGCCTCCAACACCAGAACCAATAATCACTCCAATTCTTGATGCATTATCTTCAGTAATTTCAAGTCCAGAATCATTAAAGGCTTGCTTTGCAGCAATAACTCCAAACTGGGAAAAACGATCCCATCTTTTGGATTCTTTAGCTTCAATAAAATTTTCAGATTGAAGATTTTTTACTTCTGCTGCAAATTTGCAGGGATGTTGTTCAGGATCAAAGAGAGTAATATCTGAGACCCCATTAGTTCCTGTTTGAAGACCGACTAAATATTCATCAATGTTATTACCAATTGGAGTTACTGCTCCGATACCAGTAATAACTACTCGATGGAAATTTGGCATTCTTTATTAACCTTTTTTTTCTTCGATGAATTTTACTGCATCGCCAACAGTTGCGATTCCTTCAGCTGCTTCATCAGGAATTTCAATATCAAATGCTTCTTCAAGAGCCATCACTAGTTCAACAGTATCAAGAGAATCTGCACCTAAATCATTTTGGAAATTTGAATCTGATTTTACTTCTCCTGCTTCAACGCTTAATTGTTCTGAAACAATAGAACAGACTTTTTCGAGGATTTCTTGTGACATAGTTTATGTAAATTACTAATTATCTATATGATTTTATGCCCTAGAGTTAACAAGAGTGAAGCATATCTTAATTTTTTTAATTTCTTTGTAAGACAATAGTATTATAAAACGAGGTTCAAAAGACAATTTTTACATGTCACACGCAGTTAAAATTTATGACACTTGCATTGGTTGTACCCAATGTGTAAGGGCTTGCCCACTTGATGTTTTAGAAATGGTTCCTTGGGACGGCTGTAAAGCTGGACAAATAGCTTCATCTCCTAGAACAGAAGATTGTGTAGGTTGCAAAAGATGTGAAACGGCATGTCCAACAGATTTCTTAAGTATTAGAGTTTATTTAGGAGATGAGACTTCCAGGAGTATGGGTCTAGCATATTAATTTTTATAGTGCAGTTTTAAGAGAGTCCATGTTTTAGTAAATACGCATTTTATTTCAATATAATTGAAAAAAAAATTCGTATGTGTGGAATAGTTGCTGTAACTGGATATAAAAAAGCTTTACCACTATTAATTAATGGTTTAGAAAAACTTGAATACAGAGGTTATGACTCTGCAGGTATTGCAATAATAAATTCCGAAACAAATTGTATTTCTTGTAATAAAGCAGAAGGAAAACTCAAGAATTTAATAAATAATCTTAATAATCACAATATTCCTGGAACTGTGGGTATAGGGCATACTAGATGGGCAACTCATGGAAAGCCTGAGGTTAAAAATGCACATCCGCATACCGATAGTTCAGGAAACATAGCAGTTGTTCAAAATGGGATTATTGAAAATTTCCAAGATTTAAAGAATAAATTAGTGGAAGAGGGCATTATTTTTAATTCTGATACAGATACCGAGGTAATTCCCCATCTAATTCAAAGAGAGTTAAATACATTAGGTAAACTTAATCTTGAGAATAATGGTTCAACATTATTAATAGCTGTGAGAAATGTAATATCTGACTTAGAAGGATCTTATGCTTTAGCAGTTTTATGGTCTGGGGCCCCAACCTCTTTAGTAGTTGCGAGAAAACAAGCTCCCTTGATTATTGGTTTGGGTGAAGGAGAATTTATTTGTGCTAGTGACACTCCAGCCATTGCAAACTTTACGAATATTATTTTGCCTATGGAGGATGAAGAAATAGCTTTATTAACTCCGCTTGGAATTGAAATATATGACTCAAGCAACGAGAGACAATATCGAAATCCAGTCTCTCTAAAAGTCTCAGAGCAAATAATGGATAAGATGAACTTCAAACACTATATGTTAAAAGAAATATATGATCAGCCAAAGACTGCAAAAAACTGGTTGGAAAATTATTTAATTAAGAACTTAGATAATGGTCAATATCAAATTAAATATCCCTTCGATACAGATTTTTTTGAATCAATAGAAAGAATTGAAATTATCGCTTGTGGTACAAGTAAACATGCTGCAATGGTAGGTAGCTTTTTATTAGAACAATTTTCAGGTATTCCTACAAATGTCTTTTATGCAAGCGAATTTCGATATTCACCACCACCATTATTGCCAAATACATTAACTATTGGAGTCACTCAATCTGGAGAAACTGCTGACACTATTGCTGCTATAGATATGGAAATTAAAAGACGTTCTTCAATTGAAGATAAAAAATTTAAACCTAATCTTATTGCAATAACAAATAGAAAAGAGAGTTCCATAGGAAGGCAGGTTTCTAATATAATTGATATCTGCGCAGGAATAGAAGTTGGAGTTGCAGCAACGAAAACTTTTTTTGCTCAATTACTTTCTTTTTATGGATTAGCTATAAAATTTGCTCAAATTAAAGGTAATCAAAGTCCTGATGAAATAGCAGAATTAATAAATGAACTTATAAAACTTCCGCCATTACTGGAAGATCTCTTAGAGAAACATAATAAATCTTCAGAAAAACTAGCACATGACTTTTTTAATATTAAAGATGTTATTTTTTTAGGAAGAGGAATAAATTATCCAATTGCTCTTGAAGGCGCGCTAAAACTTAAAGAAATTAGTTACATTCATGCTGCTGGATATCCTGCTGGTGAAATGAAACATGGTCCAATAGCTTTATTAGATAAAAAAGTACCCGTAATTTCAATTGCCTCCCCCGGTGAAGTTTTTGATAAAGTTATAAGTAATGCTCAAGAAGCAAAAGCTAGAGATTCATATTTGATTGGGATTGCTCCCGAATGTAATGGCACTGAAATCTTTGATTATTTAATGAAAGTTCCCTCATCTAATGAATGGATTTCACCTCTAATAAATATATTGCCTTTACAACTATTGAGTTATCATATCGCAGCTCATAGAGGTCTTGATGTGGATCAACCAAGAAATTTAGCTAAAAGTGTAACTGTGGAATGATTAGTTTATTCCAACCTTGTATTTTTTAAATTTATAGTTCTAAGAGTCCACTTGGAGGATTGATGAGTATAAAATTATTTTTAATATCTACTAATGGAACTATTTCTTTAACAAATGGTATGAGAACTTTTTTTTGATTTTTAAATAGCTCGACAACGAGTAAATTATTTTTCTCATTTTCTAAATTAATAATTAGAGGACCTAAAGCTCTTGGTGATGAAAATTCAAAAAATACTATTATTGCTGAAGCTACAGAAGCTTTAATCGGTGCTATTTATAAGTGCTTTAATTCAATTCAGGAAGTAAATCTTTGGTTAGATGATTTTTGGGAGGAAGATTCAAAAATATTTTTAAAAGCTCCATACAAATTCAAATCTAAGACAGTATTGCAAGAGTGGTGTCAAAGTAAAGGTTTTAATTTGCCAGTCTATAAAATAATTGAAGTCTCAAAAAAAAATGGGGACCCTAAAAGATTTTCTTGCAATATATTTATCGAAGGATTCAAAGAATCATCTGCATTCGGCAAATCCCATAAACAAGCAGAAACAAATGCAGCTAAAGTTTTAATAGAAAAATTTATAGCTAAAGGTAAAATCTAATTTTTATACTATTTCTAAATTCGTTAGCTGAAAAGTTATGAGTTTGTCCCAATTACCCCCTTCAAACAAAACAGCTGCCTTTTTTTTTGTAACTCTTTGTACAAACCCTTTATATCCTCTATATATAGAGATATTGTCTTTTACAACAACAAAAGATCCGGGAAGTATTGGTTTAGCAGATAATTCCATAAAACATTCTTTCTAATATAATTTTATGATAAATAAAAATGAATGGTTGATTGTTGGATTAATAACATCATGTCATGGAATTAATGGGCAGTTAAAGGTTAAATCTCTAAGTGATTTTGAAGAAAGATTTATAAAACCTGGAATGAGATGGTTACAAAAAGAAAATGAACCTCCTTCTAAAATAGAACTTATATCTGGTTTTAAACAGCCTGGTAAAGAAACCTTTATAGTAAAGCTTAAAGGAATAAATACAAGAAATCATGCAGGTCATAAGCCGGGTTCTGTTCATCTTAATAAAGATGGGCAATCATCTATCTAGGACTGGAATTACTTCACAATCTCAAGCGGCGCTTAAAAGTAGATTTTGTAATGGTCATAAATCTACTAAGCCTTGCTCCCAGCCGGGGTTTACCTAGCCAACACTTCTCAATGTTGCTGGTGCGCTCTTACCACACCCTTGCACCCTTGCCATACATAAAGTATTAGGCGGTATGTTTCTGTGGCACTATCCTCACGGTTGCCCGCACTGGGAATTACCCAGCAAGCCTGACCATATGGGAGCCCGGACTTTCCTCAAGAAAGTTTTATTTTGGAAACAAAATAAAACTTTCTCGCGATTGCCTCTCCTGCTTTCATTTAGCATAATGCTAAATACTCCAAAAATCATCTATTGGGGCTGTAGCTCAGCAGGATAGAGCAACGGTTTCCTAAACCGTAGGTCGTGGGTTCGAATCCCGCCAGTCCCGTAAAATAAAAAACTATATGTAGTATATGTGCAAAGTTGCTACTCTCTAGCTAGCGTATAGTTAGTAGTAAATCTTTTATGGCTAAGTTGCATGATATGCGTTTAAAGCTCTTAATACAACAAGAGCATGAACGCATTTCTAAATCTCAACCTAATGATTTAGATCTTTCAATAGTTCAGGCAAGATGTCTATGCTGGCTTGCTCTATTAGCCGAAGCGCACGAAGATCAAGCAAATGATGCCGAAAAAAGAGGCGATGCCGAACAAGCAATGGGTTGGTTTGCTGATTCTATGAGACTAAGGGATGTTATTAATTTGGTTACTAGTATTGAGATACCTTTGCCAGATAGTCCGGATTCACTCGATGAAAATGACGAATTATTGGATGGTCCTACAATTTTGCCCAAATAGTGAGATGATATAGAAAGAATAAATTTTTTCTTTTGACTGAAGAACCATGTCAATGCTCTGATTGTCAGAGATTTTATAAAGAGCATGATCGTTTAATTAGAGAATTTCCTACTTTTAAGCAGCAACAAGAATTGAATTGGGCATCCATTCAATCGTTCAGAACTCTCTGTACTAAGATTACTGATGAGTTGCAGAGAGAATTATCTGCAAGAGAATCAGATGAAGATACTAGTCCAAAAGAAAAACATATTTCTGATATAGAAATTACTGAAGCTTTAGATGAATTGGAAGGTGTTAATGCCTATTTATATTCAATTGAAGCATTAATGGAAAGAATATTTGATACAAAAATTTCCAACAATATTGAATCAAAATTTAAAGAAATTGCAAATGAATTAGCCCCAGACCCATTGAATATGGATAGATTAATTTTGAATAGATTATTTCATCAAACCCCAGATTCACCAGATAAGAAAAATATTAATTAGTTAATTCTTCCACGTCGCAAGTGATTTCAACAGGCATTGGAGATACTTTCCAAATGGATTTACAGTACTCTCTAATAGATCTATCTGAAGAAAAATATCCTGATCTAGCAGTATTTAGTAATGCCATTTTATTCCAAGATTTTTTATTATTCCAGCATTCACTGACTACATCCTGTTTATTTAAGTAATCTTCAAAGTCAGCCATAACAAAAAATGGGTCATGTCCTGTAAGGCTATTTAATAAAGGTTTAAATAATTCTTTATCCCCATTGCTAAAGTGGCCAATTTCGATTAGGCGTATAACCTCTTTGAGCTCTGGACATTGATCAATAAAAGTTTTAGGAGAGTAGTTATTATTTTTTAAGTCCATAATTTCGCTTTCAGTTTTACCAAAAAGAAAGAAATTTTCTTTTTTCACAAGATCTCTTAATTCCACATTTGCTCCATCTAAGGTTCCAATCGTTAAAGCTCCATTCATGGCAAACTTCATATTTCCCGTTCCAGATGCTTCTTTTCCAGCAGTTGAGATTTGTTCTGAAAGATCTGTTGCAGGATAAACTATTTCACCAAGTTTAACGTTATAGTCTGGTAGAAAAACAACTCTTAATAAACCATCCATATCTGGATCAGAATTAACTACATCAGCAATACCATTAATGAATCTAATCATCAGCTTTGCCATAAAGTAACCTGGTGCAGCTTTACCTCCGAATATTATTGTTCTTGGGACTTCATGATTGTTTGTACCATTTTTGATTCTTAAATATTGGGCAATAATTTGTAGGGCGTTTAAATGTTGCCTTTTATATTGATGAATTCTTTTTACTTGAACATCAAATAAACTTGATGGATCAACCAGTATTCCAGTTTTTGAATGGATAAAGCTAGCTAATTTTCTTTTACCATTTAGTTTGGTTTCCTCAAATTTTTGCAAAAAATTGTTGTCATGCTTTTTTTCTTCTAACTTCTTAAGAAGTTCCATATTTGTTATCCAGTTTGGACCAACTTCTTCTTCTAAAAGATTCGATAGTGATGGATTTGATAGGGCAACCCATCTCCTTGGAGTAACTCCATTAGTTACATTTGTAAATTTTTCAGGCCAAAGAGCTGCGAATTCAGGCAGAAGTTGTCTTTTTATTAAATCTGAGTGAAGAGCTGCCACACCATTTATATGATGTGCTCCAATTGTAGCCAGGTGTGCCATCCTAACTGATTTGGAGCCTTCTTCATCAATTATTGAGAGTTTTTGAAGGATCTTGTCGTCACCAGGATAACGTAATCTTAATTGTTGTAGAAATCTCCAATTAATTTCATAAATAATTTCTAGATGACGAGGAAGAAGATCGTTAAATAAACCTAAATCCCATTTCTCTAAAGCCTCTGGGAGTAATGTGTGGTTGGTATAGGCAACTGAGGAGGTTGTTATATTCCAAGCTTTATCCCAACCTATTTGATATTGGTCAATGAGAAGTCGCATTAGTTCTGCAACCGCAATAGCAGGATGGGTATCATTTAATTGGACTGTCCAGTGCTTGGAGAATTCTGTTATTGGTATTGATCTTTTTTCAAGGCTTCTCAACATATCCTGAAGTGAACAACTTACAAAAAAGTGTTGTTGTTTAAGTCTTAATCTTCTACCTTCGTCAGTTCCGTCATTTGGATATAGAACTTTTGAAAGAGTTTCAGATGCAACTTTCTCTTCTACTGCACCATAATAATCCCCAATATTGAATGCATAAAAGTCAAAACTTTCTGTTGCATCAGCTCTCCACAATCTTAATCTGTCACATGTATTAACTCTATATCCTAAAACTGGAACATCATGAGGTACTCCAATAGCATGTTCGGAAGGGATCCATCTTGATCTGTAGTTACCTTTATCATCTCTATAGCTTTCAGTTCTGCCTCCAAAACCAACGAAACATGATTCGTCCGGTTGTGGAAGTTCCCATGGCCATCCACCTTTTAACCATTTATCAGTTACTTCAACTTGCCAGCCATCCCTAATTAATTGATTGAATATACCAAATTCATATCTAATACCATAACCAACTGCTGGAACTTGTAGAGATGCTAATGATTCCATGTAACATGCTGCAAGTCTGCCTAGTCCACCATTACCTAATCCAGGTTCTTCTTCAACTTCAAGAATCGTTGACAATGATTCAATACCAAATCTTTTTAAAGCATCTTCTGCCTCTTGAGTTATTCCTAAATTGAGAAGATTATTACTTAATTGTGGACCTATTAAAAATTCTGCTGATAAGTAGGCGACTGTTTTTTGTGGTTTTTTTCTTATAACTTCTTGGCTGGCTAAATATCTTGTCATTAGCCTATCTTTAACTGCGTAACTTAGAGCCATGTACAAGTCATGATGACTTGCAGAAGTAGCTAACTTTCCAAGAGTATAAAAGAGATGTGCTGTCATTCCTTGAAAAACAGCATCAGAATCCATGCCAGCTTTCTCAGGATCTAAGTAGCAGCCTGGGGTAGGCAAACGTAGATCAAAGGGTTCGTTGGTGTTCATTGGATTAGCCATATAACAGACAATAGCCATTTTTTTGAAAATTTCTTTGTTGTAACTTCAGATCCACACTTGTTGAGTATTTTTGCTTTTTTCTTACATATTTCTTAAAGTGGGCCCTCAATAAACTATCTTCCAATTAGGTAGTTTATTTTTTACACTTAAATGTACTCTTTACTTGCTGAATTAAGTACACATGATTTAGAAGTTGCTGAAACGTTGATCGGAGTTATAAGATTTTTATTGATCTTTTTAGCAGCAAGAGCATTAGCAGAAGTATTAGTAAGACTAAGTTTGCCAACTATTGTAGGTGAGCTTCTTGCGGGGGTTGTAATAGGAGCATCAGGATTCCATTTATTGATACCGCCCTCAGCTGGAACTGAACTAAATGAGGGACTTGTAAATGTTATTAGTTCATTAGCGTCAATCCCCCCAGAAGCAGTACCTGATATTTATTTCGAAAGCTTTCCCTCGCTCCAAGCAGTAGCAACACTTGGTTTATATGCACTTTTATTTTTAACAGGCTTAGAAAGTGAGTTAGAGGAATTGGTAGCTGTCGGTGCTCAGGCTTTTACTGTTGCTATGGCTGGCGTAATTTTACCGTTTGCGTTTGGAACTCTTGGATTAATGTTTATTTTTCAAGTAGATCTAATTCCAGCAGTTTTTGCTGGAGCATCTATGACAGCCACTAGTATAGGAATTACTGCAAGTGTTTTCGGTGAATTGGGATATTTGAAAACTAGAGAAGGACAGATTGTTATTGGTGCAGCAGTGTTAGACGATATTTTGGGAATTGTTATTTTGGCAGTTGTAGTCGCCCTTGCTGCCGGAGGTACTTTAGAAATTGCCCCTATTGTAAAATTAGTTGCAGCAGCTGTAGTTTTTGTTATTGCTGCTATTGCATTAAGTAGAACAGCTGCTCCAGGTTTTGATTGGTTATTAGATAGATTAAAGGCTCCTGGAGCCGTAGTAGTAGCTTCTTTTGTGATACTTGTATTATGTTGTTTCGTGGCAACAGCCATTGGATTGGAAGCAGCTTTAGGGGCTTTTGCAGCTGGATTGATTCTTAGTAGTTCTAAAAATAATCATGCAATACAACAATCTGTTTTACCTTTAGTTTCCTTATTCGCAACTATTTTCTTTGTATTAGTTGGAGCTGGAATGGATTTATCTGTTATCAATCCACTTGATCCAACAAGCAGATCAGCTCTTGTAGTTGCAGGATTTTTATTAGTTGTTGCGATTATTGGGAAAATTGCAGCCGGATGGGTATTTTCAAGTGATAAACCTACAAATAGATTGGTTGTAGGCTTGGGTATGATGCCTAGAGGAGAGGTTGGTTTAATTTTTCTTGGGCTAGGAACAAGCGCTAAGTTATTAACTCCTTCTCTTGAAGCAGCTATTTTATTAATGGTTATAGGAACTACATTTCTTGCACCTGTACTTTTAAGAATTGTTCTAAAAGATAAGCCCCCAAATGATGGCAATAAAATTTCAGATGATGTTGCAGCTGATCCTGTGGGTCTTCTTTAGGAAATAAGTTTATTAGAATCGATTAAGATAAAATTTTCAATTAATGGAAAAGTCAGCTCTGATAGATAGTGACATAAATTATAACTGGAATTTTTTAAATTACCCAATTCATGCAGTTTCCGCTAAGCCCGATCAAACGTCAAAAGAATGTGCAATTTTATTAATTCATGGTTTCGGTGCTTCTACGGATCATTGGAGATTTAATATCCCTGTTTTGAGTACAAAATACGAAGTTCATGCCATGGATTTACTCGGTTTTGGAAAAAGTCCTAAGCCTCAAGACGTCGAATACTCAGGATCTTTATGGAAAGATCAGGTTGTCGCTTATGTAAAAGAGAAAATAAAAAAACCTACAATTGTTGTTGGAAATTCATTAGGTGGTTATGCTGCATTAGCAGCTGGTGCAGAATTAAACGAGCTAAACGCAGGAGTGATCTTACTCAATGCTGCTGGATATTTTAGTGAAGAAAAAACTATCAAAAAGAATATGTTGCAAACTTCAATTGAAACAGTTGCCGGCATATTTTTGAAAAATATTGTTCTTCAACGTTTGATTTTTGAGAATATGAGAAATCCAAAAAATATTAAAAAAACTTTGAATCAAGTTTATGTTGATAAAAAAAATGTTGATGATTTTTTAGTTGAGTCAATAAGGAAGCCCTCTCTAGATTTTGGAGCTTTCAATGTTTTTAGAAGTGTATTTAACCCATCAGGTCCTCAGGGATTGCCATTGGATAAGCTATTCGCAAAACTAAATGCACCACTATTACTTCTTTGGGGAGGTAAAGATCCATGGATGAACACTCCAAAAAAAAGAAATCTATATAACAAATTTACACCAAAGAATACAAAAGAAATTATTCTTGATGCAGGACATTGTCCTCATGATGAGATACCTGAATTAGTTAATCAGCATATTTTGGATTGGGTTGATTCTCTTTAAGTAATAATAGTGAAACTTGAATTATCTAATAAGGAACAAGGAATTTTTGTCTTTCAATTAGATAAAAATAATTACATTGAATTTTGTCCTGAAAGAGGAGGCGTTATTACAAATTGGGTTTCGGATGGTAATGCAATACTTTATTTCGATGAAACAAGATTTATGGATAAGACAAAAAGTATTAGGGGAGGCATTCCAATCTTGTTTCCAATTTGTGGAAATCTCAATACCTCTAGCTCAGTATTTGGAAATGGTTATTTTCAATTACCACAACATGGTTTCGCTAGGGATTTGCAATGGCAATACTCCTTCAATGAAAATGAAAAATTTTTATGCTTATTCTTAAATGCATCTAAAAAAACCAAAAAATATTATCCTTTCGATTTCGAACTAAAAATAGAAGTTACCTTAAAAATTAACTTGTTAAAATTTGAAATTACAATCCATAACAAAGCAGACTTTGCTATGCCTATAAATTTTGGTTTGCATCCTTATTTTAATGTTTCAGATTTCAAAAATTTAGAGTTTGTTGATAATCCACTTAATTGTCTGGATCAAGAAAGAAATACTATAAGTAATACTTTGGATGAATTAAACAAAATTAATTTAGGAGTTGATCTACTTATGTATACTTCCGGTAGAAGCTCTTTTCGAGATAAAATTTTTAAAAGAGAAGTAACTTTAAATCATCCATATCCTTTTGATTTAGGCGTTATTTGGAGTGATCCTCCAAGAAGAATGATATGTCTCGAACCTTGGACTAGTCCCCGAAATTCTTTTGTTGATGGATTTAGAAAAATTATGATTCCTTCAAATGATAGTAAAAGGTTAAATGCCTCAATACAAATAAAATCTCTTAAGTAATTTTGCAATTCTTATGAAATTTGTCGTTATAGATGATGATCCTACAGGCTCTCAAACTGTTCACGATTGCTTATTACTGCTTAAGTGGGACTGCTCAACTTTAGTCAAAGGTTTTGAATTTAAATCTAATTTATTTTTTATTTTGGCAAATACAAGGTCACTATCGGAAAATGATGCGAAATTAACAATAGAGGAAATTTGCAAAAATCTTAAGACTGTAATTACTTCTCAGTCCTATGAAGAAGAAATTATTTTTATAAGTAGAGGAGACTCTACTCTTCGAGGACATAACTTTTTAGAGCCAAGTGCTCTAAACAGTTGCTTAGGTCCTTTTGATGCTACTTTTCATATTCCAGCTTTCATAGAGGGTAAAAGATTAACAATTAATGGATCTCATTTTGTTGATAAAACTCCTATTAGTCAAACAATTTTTTCAAAAGATAAAATTTTTGGATATGAGACAAGTAATGTCAAGAATCTTTTATTTCAGCAGAGTAAATCGCAAATAAATTTTGAAGATATTCAAAATCTTTTATTGTCTGATATCGAAATGCTAAATGATGAAGAAAATAATATTGTTTTTAAAACACTAAAGAACTTGAAGAATAATAAACATGTAGTTGTAGATGTAGAAAATTATTTTCAACTAAAAAATTTTTCTTTAGTAATTAAAAAATTAATTAAACAAAAAAAATTCCTTTTTCGAACTGCAGCAAGTTTTATAAGCTCAATCTCTGAGAAAAAAAGTATCTCTCAAAGTGAAATATTTTTCTCAAATTTAAGAATAAGAAATAAAGAAAAGGGTTTTCTTCCAGGACTGATAATTGTTGGATCTTATGTAGAACTTTCAACAATACAATTGAATAATTTATTAGAGATAAGTAATTGCAATCCACTTGAATTAGATGTCTTTGAATTCTTTGAAATTACTTCATCAGATAATAATCAGAAGCGAAGGAATTTGTTTAAAAATAAATTTTTGAAAGAAATTAGATTTTCTTTTGAGAAAGGAAAAACTCCTGTTTTGTTTACTTCAAGAAAATTTATGTCTTTAGATTCTTCTGAACTATTTAATTTTTATAATTTACTTGCTTGTTTTATTGCTGAATTAGTCGCAGATTTGAAGTATGAAATAGGATATTTGATTTCAAAAGGTGGAATAACAACAAATTTGATTCTTAGTAAAGGACTTAATGCAGATTATGTTTATCTTGAAGGACAGATTTTAACTGGAATTTCAGTGGTAACTTACAACCTAAAAAATGGCGAAAAACTTCCCATCGTTACTCATCCTGGAAACATTGGCACTAAAGATTCACTGGTTAATATTTGGAAAGTTTTTGAAAATAAAAATAATTTTAAAATTAGAAATTTGAGATAATTTCTTCAGCAAAACTGCTGCAGGACAGTGGTTCTACTTTTGGTTCCATTAAGCGTGCTAGATCATAGGTGACTTTTTTTTGCTCTATTGCCTTACTTAAACCATTAGTAATTAAGTTAGCTGCTTCATCCCAACCAAAATATTCAAGCATCATTACACCACTAAGAATTACTGAGCCTGGATTAATCTTATTTAAGCCTGCATGTTTTGGCGCAGTGCCGTGCGTAGCTTCGAAAATTGCTGCATTATCTCCAATATTTGCACCAGGAGCCATACCTAGGCCACCAACAATTGCTGCAGCTGCATCAGAAACATAGTCTCCATTGAGATTTAAGGTTGCAAGAATTGAATATTCTTGAGGTCTAGTTTGAATTTGTTGAAATATACTATCAGCTATCCGATCATCAACAAGAATAAGTTCTCTCCATTTTCCATCTCCGTGAGAATTTGATATTGATGCAATAACTTCTTTAATTTCTTCGCAAATGAATGCTTTTTTGTTATTTGTAAGCTTGTCAAAACCTGGTTCAATTTTTCGAGAATTATTTTCAATTGTAATCTCTGGATTTTTCTGAATATTATCTAAAATCCAGCTTTCTCTTTCTGTAATGCAATCTCTTCTAAATTCATTTACTGCTAATTCATATCCCCAATCTCTAAATGCACCTTCTGTATATTTCATAATATTTCCTTTATGAACAAGAGTCACATGCCTTTTATCTCCTGATAATCTTTTGGCATGTTCAATAGCTTTTCTAATATGCCTTTGGCTACCAAATTTACTCACCGGTTTTATTCCAATACCTGATCCGTCTGGTATAGATCTATTTTTTAAATTTTTACTTTTTGGTATGACAATATTATTTAAGTAATTAATTAATTCAAGACAATTATTATCCTCCGCTTCCCATTCAATTCCCATGTAAATATCCTCAGTATTTTCTCTATAAACAATAACGTCTAAATTTTGGGGATTTTTGTGCGGGCTTGGAGTTCCTGAATAATATTTGCATGGTCTTACACAGCTATATAAATCAAATATTTGCCTTAAAGCAACATTAAGAGATCTAATACCTCCACCTATGGGAGTCGTTAAAGGACCTTTAATGGCTACACCAAAGTGTTTGATTGCTTCAATAGTATCTTGAGGGAGGTAGTTATATGTTCCATAAAGTTCACAAGCTTCATCGCCTGCATAGACTTTAAACCAATTAATTTTTCTTTCATCTCCATAGCTTTTTTTAATCGCCGAATCAAGAACGATTTGAGTTGCAGGCCAAATATCAACTCCAGTACCATCACCCCTAATAAATGGGACAATTGGATTATTAGGAACATTAGGTTTGCCTTGATTAAAAGTTATTATCTCGCCTTCATTAGGTAAAGTTAATTTTTCAAATTTTGGCATAGCACTGAATTAATAAAAGATAACTCATTGAATTTCCTCGTATTTTAATTTGAGATGAGTTATTTTCTTTAAAACCTAGAAATTTATTATTCAAATGTGAATAGAGAATAGTTTATTGATCAGCATTTCAACATCTTTATTAAAAGAAAAAGTAGTTAATAAGCAAGTTAAAGCAAATTATGTCATTTTCTAAAAAACACTCAGCTACTGATGAATGCAAGTTCAAATGTAAGTAATGTTGAAATAGCTAATAAAATTGCTTCCACTGCTGCTTTGTTTCGGAAATATTTTCCAGATGCAAGCGTAAACTTTAGTCCATGGGATAATTCAAATAATGAATCCATGCAAGATACTATTGATTTTGCTTTTCATTTCCCTGGTTGGAGTCCTCTTATTGAATGTAGAGCAATACTCTTACAATTAAGAATTGAAAATGATAATAATGGCAGAGTTCCGAAATTGTTGGGAATAATAATGCGAGGTATGATTGTTCCCTGCGAGAGATGGAGAGTGGCTACTATCGGTGATTGGGAAATGACTGGTACTCATCTACCGCAAAAGGAACAAAAAGATAACCTTTTTTTGGTTTGTAAAGAACTTTATAAGCTATTCTCTACAACATCCGCTGGTAACAAAAATTAGCTGTTTTATGTATTTTCCTTGTAGATTAAATACACTTACAAAAATTATTCAAAATATATGGCAGTTGCTCTTGCAGGACAATTAAGAGAAGGGACAAAAAAATCCCATACTATGGCAGAAAATACTGGCTTTGTAGCTTGTTTTTTAAAAGGAGTTGTTGAAAAAAAATCTTATAGAAAATTAATTAGTGATTTATATTTTGTTTATGAAGCTATGGAAGAGGAAATTGAAAGACTGGTCAATGAGGAACATCCTGTAATAAAACCTATAGGTTTTAAATCATTATTCAGGAAAGAAACTCTTGTAAATGATCTTAGATTTTATTTTGGTGAAAACTGGAAGAATGAAATTAATATTTCTCACTCAGCAAAAGAATATGTTAAAAGAATCCGAGAGGTCGCAAAAAATTCACCAGAGCTCTTAGTTGGTCACCACTACACTCGCTATATAGGAGATTTATCTGGGGGGCAAATCTTGAAAAGGATCGCTAAAAAAGCATTAAATTTGCAGGGAAATGATGGTTTAAATTTTTATGAGTTTGAATTAATTGCTGATGAAAAAAAATTCAAGGAAGAATATTCCCTTACTTTGAATCAACTTCCAATAAATCAAAAGACTGCTGATCAAATTATTGATGAAGCAAATCAAGCTTTTACTTACAATATGAAAATGTTTAAGGAGCTTGAAGGTAACTTGATTGCTGTTTTAGGCAAGATTGTATTCAATTACATTACAAAAAAAGTTAGGAAAGGAAGTACCGAGACCTAAATATTTATGTTTGATTCATTAGTTGATTTCCTTAAAACAAATATTGATCAATTAAATGGACATGAAGTACAAATATCTAGCGAATTCAAAGAACATCACAATGAAGACTCACAGTATATTATTAAAAATTGGCTTTTTTTATCTCCCGAATATAGAAAGTGGCGAATAACACGATTAGATGGTGGCAAAAAACTACAAGTGTTTAATACGGTCGCATATCCTAATTTCGATAGTGAAATTCCTATTTTAGGAGCTGATATTTTATGGTTTGGAACTTCTCAAAAGTTATTAGTAATACTTGATTATCAACCTTTAATTCAAGATAGCAAATATCTTGAAAAATATTGTTCAAGTTTAGGTAGTATTAAGAAAAAATATTCTGCATTTGATAATAATAAAATGAAGAATATATATGATTCAAAAAAGTATTTTTCCCCATGGGTGATTATATGTAGAGGAAATAAATTAAATCTTGATAGAGATTTAAATAATATATTCCATTCATTTGTAAAAAATTATTTGAACATTTATAAATCGAATCCTGTTAATCAATTTTTAAATGCAGAAGAAATAAAGATTAATCAAATTAAATATGATAAGTACAGTTTTGAAAAAGACCCTGCAGATAAATTGTTTAAATCTTTTTTTGGAGAAAAATGGACAAAAAAATTTATCAATAAATTTCTATTTACATTAAATAATGAGATTATTCATTGAATGTTAATACAAGATACTATTTTTTACAGGCCAGATTGGAGATGGCATAATTTTTTAAAATATTTAACAAATAATTTAAGTAAATATAACTGTTTAGAAAAAACAATACCCTCGGAATATTCTTACAAAGATTCAACTTATGGTTCAAAAAAATCGAAAAAAAATGTGAATCTCTTTACTTGGGGTGTAACGCATAAAAAAAGAATTCAATTCGCAAGAGCAGTGTGTATAGATAGTCCTAATTATTCTGTTTTAAATTTTTTAATTATTCCTAATACTATTTATAACGTCCCATTTTTTGGAGTAGATTTTGTTTCTCTACCTAATAGTTATTTATTAGTATTAGATTTTCAGCCTTCATTAAAAATACAAAATCAATACAATAAAGAGTTATTAGAAAAACTTATAAAACTTAAAAATCAATGTCATTTAGCACTCCCATTAGCTGAAAAAATGTCTGTTGATGTATCTAGATTTTTTTCTCCAGGAGTAATCTGGTCAAAATTACCAAAAGGTGAAAGAAGTGATTTTTTAATTGCTAATCAGCTTTATACCTCATTTAAGGAATATCTTGATTTGTATTTGGAAATTCTTTTCGAAAGCAATGAAGCCAATATTGAGTTGCAAAAAGCTTTAATAAACGGTCAAAATAATTATTTGAATTATAGAAGAGATAACGATCCAGCAAGGCCAATGTTGTCGAGTTTGTTTGGCAAAGAATTTACTGAATCTTTAATTAAAGAAGTTTTATTTACTACTTAAAAGTCTTATAATTTATTAAATTTGAAATCATATGAAAAAAATTTCTGTTCTTTTTGTATGTTTGGGAAATATTTGTAGGTCTCCTGCAGCAGAAGCTATCTTTATAAGTCTTCTTGAAAAGAAGGGTCTAACCGATGGCTTTATTATAGATTCTGCTGGAACTGGGAGTTGGCATATTGGAAAAAAAGCTGACTCTAGGATGAGAATTGCGGCAGAAAGAAGAGATATAAATATCTTAAGCAGGGCTCGTCAGATTACTAGCAAAGATTTTGAAGAATTTAACTATATTATTGCGATGGACGATTCAAATTTTAGAAATATTCAAGATCTTAAAAATAGAACAGCTTCAACTGGTTTTGCATCAATAATAAAAATGCAAGATTTTAGATCAGTTTTTAATGAGCAAGAAGTTCCTGACCCATATTTTGGAGGCGATGAGGGCTTCGATTATGTCCTTGATATTTTAGAAGACTCAGTAAACGGTTTTTTGGAAAGTATTTCTTGAATTTATTTGATCTCAGTGTCTTTAGGAATCTTGTCATTGTAAAGATCAATAATTTTATCCACTACCTCATTAATTGTATATCCATCCGTAATAATTTCTATTGCGTCATTCGCTTTTGTGAGAGGTGAAATTTCCCTATTGGAATCTTCAAAATCTCTTTTCTTTATAAGTTCTTTTAATGTATGAAGGTCTATTTCTTGTGAGTCTTTACTATTTTTATCAGATTTTCTTCTTTTTGCTCTTTCATCGATGCTAGCAGTTAAAAATATTTTAAGTTCTGCATGAGGAAAAACAGTACTTCCTATATCTCTTCCCTCAGCTACAAGTCCGCCTGATTTCCCGACTTTTCTTTGTTCTTCTACTAAGAATTTTCTTACTTCTTTTATTGAGGAAATTTTAGAAACGATGGAACTTATCTCTTGCGACCTAATTTCTTCAGTAACACAGTAGTTATTAATATAAACATCCTGATTTGAATTTGTATTAGACTTGAAAACAATAGATATGTCTTTAAGAATATTCTGTAATTTTTTTTCTTTTTTATAATCAATATTTTCTTTTATCAATAGCCAACTCAATGCCCTATACATTGCGCCAGTATCTAAATATAAAAGTTTAAGTTTCTTCGCTATTAATTTTGTTACGGTACTCTTACCTGAACCTGCAGGACCATCAATTGCAATAATCGGCCTTCTTTTCATTAGGAAAACGTGATCAATTAATCTTGTCTCTCCACATCTTATCGCACCAGCCAGTAACGAAATATTATCCTCAAGTCTTGCTTTTTGGAGTGTATGAGGGTGTAAATGTTCTAAATATTCAATTGAAATTTTTTTTGCTGATAGCTTTTTAATTATTTGGTTTAAATTAATCTTTTTATCTTGTTGAAAATTTTTTTTTGCTTCTAATAACTCACTTGAAAAAAACTTAATCAATTTTCTTTCGTTTTTTGATAAATGTACATTACGCGAACTTAAAGGAATTCCATCAAAATCTCTTTGTGTAGGAACGGATTTAATATCAACATTTAATTTCTTTCTTAGGACAAGATTTTTTAAAATTAAAAGTTGTTGCCAATCTTTTTCTCCTAAGTAAAGATTTTTTGGCTTGATGAGATTAAGTAATCTATAAACTACTGTACAAACGCCATCAAAATGTCCAATTCGATTTAATCCACATAATGCAGAAGACAATTCTTTTGGAGCTTTTAGGAATTTAATATTTTTATTATTCTGTGGATATATATCTTCATTACTTGGGATGAAGATGACATCTGCGCCATTTGAAAAGGAGATTTTTATATCATTATCAATTGTTTTAGGGTAATTCTCTAAATCTAACTTGTTATCAAATTGAAGTGGATTAATAAAAATACTTACTAAATTAACATTAGAATTGTCATTTTTTGCAGTTGATATTAGTTTAATATGTCCATTATGAAGATTACCCATTGTTGGAATGAAGTTAATTTCACTATTTATATTTCTCCTCCAATTTTCTATTTCTTCAGTTGTCCTTATGATTACTTTCTTCACTTTGTTTTTAAAAAATAAATCTATTTGATCAATAATTACTGGACAAAAGCAATCTGGGGAGGAATATCTATATAGGAAAGTCTATCATTTTTATTTCATGGATTACAAAACATCAGGTGTTGATATAGAAGCTGGGCGAGAATTTGTTTCAGAAATTAAGCAGGCAGTTGAAGGGACTCATACATCTAATGTGATTGAGGGTATTGGTGGGTTCGGAGGTTTGTTTAGAATTCCTATGGATAGTTTTAAAAAACCAGTTCTTGTTTCAGGAACTGATGGTGTTGGAACAAAATTAGAATTAGCCCAAAGTAAAAACTTTCACTTTGAGGTTGGTATTGATTTAGTTGCTATGTGCATGAACGATATCATTACTAGTGGTGCAAAACCTTTATTTTTTCTGGATTATATTGCTACTGGTAAGCTTGATAAGAAAAAATTATTGAGGGTTGTTCAGGGAATTTCACATGGCTGCGGAGAAAATAACTGTTCATTACTCGGCGGAGAAACTGCTGAAATGCCTGGATTTTATTCGAAAAATAAGTATGATCTTGCGGGATTTTGTGTTGGAATAGTTGATGAGGATAAGCTTATTAATGGTAAAAAAGTCTCTGAAAATGACTTAATAATTGCTTTAAAAAGTAATGGAGTTCATAGTAATGGCTTTAGTTTAGTAAGAAAAATTATTCAAAACAATAATCAAATAGATAAAGAATTTGAAAAAGTTTCTCACTTAAATTTTTATGATGAGTTATTGAAACCTACAAAAATTTACAATAATGTGATTAATCAAATCTTATCTGAAAATATAGAAATTAAAGCAATGTCTCATATAACTGGAGGAGGAATTCCAGAAAATTTACCAAGATGTATACCTTCTGATTTTATCCCTTACATCAATACCAGTTCTTGGGAAATACCAATTTTATTTAAATTCCTCAAAGAGAAAGGATCTATTCCTGAAAAAGATTTTTGGAATACTTTCAATCTTGGAGTGGGATTTTGTTTAATTATTGATAAACAATTTAAGGATGCGATATTAACTATCTGTAAAGATTATGATATAGATAGTTGGGAAATTGGAAAGATAGTTCGAAAAAATGAATCAACAATTAGTAAATTTTTGCCAGAAATTTTAAATTAAATTTTTTTATCTTTTTTAAATGAGTTTTAAAAAATTATTTTTTATACCCAAATGAAAAAGTTAGGTGTAATATAATAAAATTACCGCCGAATTATATCGGAAGTTTAAGTATTAAGATTTAACCTTTATTCAATGCCCTTTGCAAATAATCAAAGAATTACACGTAGACGTAGTTCAGCTGGCCCTACACCTCCAAAAAGACCAATAGGTAATAATTCTGAATCAATTGGTAGACAGGCTCAAGGCCCAAGGCCAACTTTCTTGACACTAAGGGATCATGGGAAAGTTTTTGTCGCTGATTTACCTAATTTGTCCGATGGTCAATTAGCGCATATTAGTAAAGAAGCTAATGAAGTTTTAAATAGTTTGGAAAAAAGACTTAGTGATCTCGAAAATGAACCTAATGTTAGTAATCCGGAAAACGATACGCTGATAAAAGCTTCTACCAAAAGAGATGTCACACTTAGGTTTATTAAATCAATAGAAGAAGAACAAGAACATAGAAAGAATAATCCTGCTTTACGAGATGCTGCATCTGAATCGTTACCGAGAACTTTTCTTGAGGTTGCTAGACATAGATTGCCTGGAGCAACTTTTGATTCACTACTTAGAGAGGCTCTTGAAGCCTGTGCAGTTGATGAAAGTACTGAAGAAAATCAAGTTATTGATGAGCCTAAAGAAACTGTAAAAATTATGGATATACCCTCTTCCAACACTAATGCTTCACTTGTTGTTAGTATCGAATCAAGTGATGATTCCAAGAATGACTCTATTTGATTCAACACAAGAGTTAGTAAGTGTTAAAGACCAAAATAATTTAAAAATAAACCTTACCTCAGAGAAAGATCCCATTTTATGTAATCACTGCAAAAGGACCGCATCAAATGGTGTTAGATGTTTAGGTATGTGTGTAGCAGATAATGATTACTAAAATAATTCAAATTTTATATAAATAATCTGATGAAATTAATTAATAAATCAATTAAATTTATTTATTAATCGATATCAGGTATTATTTATCAATAAAAAAGAGAGATAAATCAATAATATTGTCAAGCAAATAGAATTTGATACCAATATCAACGTTAATAAACAACTGTATTAATCATGAAGCATTAAGTAATGAAATTTTAAAGGAAATTCTATTATTACTCGATAAGGAAATAGTTTTGAGTCATAACAGTGTTAAATTTGGAAACCGCGTAGATTCGCTGATTGATTTTTATGGAAATTTTTTTATGAGAGTTATATCTGAATTCTTTCCTCCATATTTATTTGAGGAAGATCGTCTTTCAAGATTATCAAATAGTCTTGAGACCATTAAAAGATTTGCAAAAGAAAAAAGTATTTTTGCTTAAAAAGATTTAAACCCACTATCCTTTTTTTATTTTCGCCAAATGAGATAATAAAAACAGGTTAAAAGAGATCTGATAAATTATCAGAAAACTAGCCGCTCACTAACCGCCCATCTCTAAACGTCTTGAATATTAAGAATCGCTACAATAATCTTTTGTGTTTGGAACGCTTTTCAGCGAAATTATTTACTAATTTGAAAAAGGCGGCACCCAGATTCGAACTGGGGATAAAGGATTTGCAATCCTCTGCCTTACCACTTGGCCATGCCGCCAAAAAAGATTCGATTAAGTCTTTTTATGATCTTAACAGTAAGGTGTCTCATTCTATATTATTTATATGTAATGGTCATGGAGAAGATGTAATCGCATCAGAAATAATTAAACGATTACTAAAAAAAACAAAAAATAAAAATATTGAAGTTTTACCATTGGTAGGAAATGGAGATGTATTTAATTCCATAAAATCAAAGAATTTTCGTAAAGTAGGATATTTGAAAGAGCTTCCTAGTGGAGGTTTTAGTAATCAAAGTCTGAAAGGATTTGTGCTTGATTTTTTTGCAGGATTTTTAATCGATAATTTAAGAAATTTTCTACTTGTAAAACATAAGTCAAAACATAACTGCAAAATTATCGCAGTAGGCGATCTCTTGCCATTATTTTACGCTTGGAGTTCAGAATGCGAATTTAGTTTCATTGGAACTCCAAAAAGTGATCATACTTGGAGTAGTGCGCCAGGTTGGGATATAAGCGATTTATATCATAAGTTGAAAGGTTCTGAATGGGATCCATGGGAAATGTTTTTAATGAAATCTCCCAGATGTAAAAATTTAATTATGAGAGATAAAATTACAGCTAATAATTTGAATAGAAAAAATATTGATGCGAAATACTTGGGTAATCCAATGATGGATTTCGTTAATGTATCAAACGAAAAGATATCAAATATTATTTCTTTTAAAAGGATTATTTTATTAGTTGGAAGTAGATACCCTGAAGCTCTTAACAGTCTTGATAATTTTCTTAATTGTTTGCAAGATTTTGATTTATCAAAGGATTTGGTAATACTTTTGCCTTTGAGCATTAATGCGAATGTTATGCAAATTCAAAGTAATTTAAATAAATATGGATTTATAAAACAGAGTAAAGTTAAATTTCTAATTGATGAAGATTCAGTATGGAAAAAGAAAGATCAATATGTAGTGATTGGGAAAGGTAAATTCAATTCATGGGCCAATATGGCAGAAGTTGGCTTGTCTAATGCAGGAACTGCTACAGAGCAAATTGCTGGCCTTGGAATCCCATCTCTTTCTCTACCAGGACCTGGACCACAATTTACAAAATCATTTGCAAAAAGGCAATCAAGATTATTAGGAGGAAGTGTTATAGTTTGCAAGAATAAAAAAATTCTTTTAAAACGTTTAAGTTTACTTTTAAAAGGAAAAGTTGATAGATTAGAACAAGCGAAAATTGGAAAAAAAAGAATGGGGAAATCCGGAGCAAGTAAGAAAATCGTAGAGGCCATAAACCTTTATTTGTTATCTTAAAAATGGCATTAGCTTATTAATTATTAATTCTTTTATGTATCCAATAAATGATCGGCAATATCTAAAAATTTGTGCAGAGATTGCAAAACTTATGAGTATAAGCTTGTCTTCTGCCAAGAAGAAAGTAGAGATTCAAATTGCAAAAGAAGGATCGAAAACTATTCAAGAAAAAATACAAGTTGCGCAAAATGTCTTAAAAATTTGTGAAAACAATGATGTAAATAAATTAAGTTCTTCAAAAATACTTGATAAGCTAATGGAAACTCTTGATGGTGAAGATAATTTTTTGACTGAAGATTGATTCTTAATGTTCAAATATATTTGAGAATTTTAGTATGTCTAAATCAGCATGCACAGGAACTGTTTCAAAACATTTTTGAGCTAATTTATATCTATTCTCTCTCTCTAAGATAACTTTTAATTTATGCATCGCTTCAATTAAATATCTAACATCATTCGCTGCATATTCTAATTGATCTTTTGTTAAATCTTCGTTGCTACCCCAATCACTACTTTGCGAGCTTTTGTCCAGTTCTATGCCTAACAATTCATTAATTAAATCCTTTAAACCGTGTTTATTTGTATAAGTTCTTGCCAACTTACTAGCAATTTTTGTACAAAAAATATTTTTTGTATTAATTTCAAGATTGCATTTAAGAGCTGCTACATCAAATCTCGCATAGTGAAATATTTTAGTAATTTTGTCATCTTCAAGAAGTGCTTTTAAATTAGGCGAAGAAGATGTATTAAGTTTAATTTTGATACAGGATGTTTTTTTAAATTCATTGCATATTTGTATTAAACAGAGTCTATCTCTTCCATGAATTAAACCCATTGCTTCAGTATCAATAGCTAGGTAAGGTGATTTTCTATAAAGATTGAATAAATCTTCTGTTAAATCGCTATGAAGAAGATCAATATTTTTATTTTCGATAGTCATTTTTAATAAGTATTTAAAAGTAATTTAAAATTTAGTGTATTAATTAAGGTTTTATTTAATTAAGAGTTTGTATCCAATGGGAATATTTTACAGAATAAATCTAAAAAATTATAATATGATGTAACTTTAATTTTTATTTTCGAGTTACTAGAAAAAATTTATTTAATGTCCTATTCCTTAAATTCAACATTATTGCTGACTATTCTCTTGGCCATAGGATTATTTTTTTTTCTAAGGGCTTCTAGTAAAGATAGAACAACCATCGTTGAGATTTCATCTTCTCAGCAGCCAGTTAAGGTTTTAAATGGTTTATGTGAATGGCTTAATTTGAGGGGATGGAAGCAAACAGGAGGAGATTTTGAACAAAAAATTTTAATATTCAAAGGCCAAGTTGTCTCAAGTAAATTTTTAGCAATTTTTTTAGGTATTCTTGGCGGTTTTGGTTCTTGTTCTTTGGGATTAGTAATTATTCAAATATATCCTGAATTAAGTTGGTGGCCTATTCTTTTGGGATTAATTGGTGGCCCTTTGTCTGGAATTGTTTATTTTAAAAAATCAGCAAGAGAGGAGAAATTTGAATTAAGGCTGATCAATAAAAATGAAAATGATTCAACTTTAATGAGACTAAGAGCGCATAGGGATGAATTAATCTCTTTAGAAAATGAACTAGGAGAAAAACTTCAATTGAAAAGTGACGGTTCTTTATTTAAAACACCTATTTAGGATACGTAAAAATTTTCTTCGATAATTTTTAGTCAAAAATATTATTCTCTATGCAGAATTTCTCTAACTCTTTATCATTTAACCAATCTTGAGGTTTTGTAAAAAATGAAGTGAGAAATTCTTCTCGAGAACCCTTTTTAGCTTTATATCCATATTCCCATCTAGCTAAAGGCGGTAAGGACATTAATATAGATTCAGTTCTGCCATTTGTTTGTAGTCCAAAAATCGTCCCTCTATCCCAAACTAAGTTGAATTCGACATATCTACCTCTTCGATAAAGCTGGAATTCTCTTTCCTTCGATGAATATGTTTGAGAAGCTCTTTTTTCAATAATTGGCAAATAGGAAGGGAGGAATGCCTGCCCACAGTTTTCTGCTAAAGAAAATAAATTATCCCAATTTAAATTAGATATGCCAATATTTTGTGAAGCTTTTGATGCCTCTCCATTTTGATTATTTCCTTTATAAATATTGCCTGAACCATCTTGGTAATCATAAAAAATACCTCCTATGCCTCTAGATTCATTTCTATGCTTTAAGAAGAAATATTCATCACACCATGGTTTGAAAACTTTATGCAAATCTTTATCAACTTTCGCACAAGCTTTTTTATGCTCGTTATGAAAATTCCTCACATCAGAAAGATAAGGATAAAAAGGGGTTAGGTCTGCACCTCCCCCAAACCACCAAACAGGACCAGCTTCGAAATATCGATAATTCAGATGAACTGTAGGAATATAGGGATTCTTAGGATGCAACACCATAGAAGTTCCCGTAGCAAACCATTCATGACCTTTTGCTTCGGGTCTTTGAGAGATTATAGATTGAGGTAATTCTTTTCCCTGTACTTCCGAGAAATTTACTCCTGCTTGCTCAAAAATAGAACCATTTTTCAATACTCTTGATCTTCCACCACCACCTTCGTCTCGTAGCCAGGATTCTTCTGTAAATTTCCCTTTGCCATCTATATTTTCAAGCCCTGAACAAATTTCGTCTTGTAGAGTTAATAAGAGATTTTTAGTTTTTTCTCTAGATTGTTTAGGAGGTTCTTTTAACATGTATTTAATAATTCTTGAATAAAAAATTTTTTGGTTAATTATAAGTTTCCCTTTATAATTTCTCTTAGGGGATCCTTATTGCCTATTATTTGATAGTTCGACATAGTTCTTAATCTTTTAAACGGTCGACTACCTTGTCAAAATATTTAAAAATTTAATGACCACAATAGAAGATGCGAATTTTGCCTTACAAAAAGTTCTAGATGCTGGATCAAAGAAAAATGTAATTGAATTAGGTTGGATTAAAAACGTAAGAGTAACTATACCGAGAGTAATCGTAACATTATCATTACCATCATTTGCAAATTCTCAGAGAGATAAAATTGTGCAAGAGGTTAGAAAAGTACTGCTGGATTTTGAAGATATTGATGATGTTCAAATAGAGATAGATAACAATCCTTCTAAAACAGAATCTCAAAATCAAAGTAATCCGCCTGAGTTGCAAAAGATTGATGGAATCAGACATATCATAGCTGTTAGCAGTGGTAAAGGTGGAGTTGGAAAAAGTACCATTGCGGTTAATCTCGCTTGTTCTCTTGCTAAATTAGGTTTAAAAACTGGTTTGCTGGATGCTGATATATATGGACCTAATACTCCCTCAATGATGGGAGTTGCTGAACAGAATCCAAAGGTTACAGAAGGTAGTGGCAGTGATCAAAGGTTAATACCAATAAATAAATATGGAATTTCTTTGGTATCAATGGGTTTCCTCATAGAGGAAGGTCAGCCAGTTATATGGAGAGGACCAATGCTTAATAGTATTATTCGACAATTTTTGTACCAAGTTGAATGGAATAATCTTGATTTTTTGGTTATTGACTTGCCTCCAGGAACAGGAGACGCTCAAATATCCCTTTCTCAATCTGTGCCCATCTCTGGAGCTATTGTTGTCACTACTCCTCAACAAGTATCTTTGCAAGATGCAAGAAGGGGATTAGCAATGTTTAAACAACTAGGAGTTCCTTTACTGGGAATTGTAGAAAACATGTCAGTATTTATACCGCCGGATATGCCAAGTAAAAAATACGAAATTTTTGGTAAAGGTGGTGGACAAACATTAGCTAAAGAAAATGATTTACCACTATTAGCCAAAATTCCTATTGAAATCCCTCTCGTTGATGAGAGTAATAAAGGTGTACCAATCTCAATAAGCCAGCCCAATAAAGAAAGTTCTGTTGTATTTGGTAATTTAGCTAAATTAATTAAGAATCAGTTTGTTAAAAGTTAATTGATGTTTAGGAGAATTTCTTTATTCAATAAGAGAGGATTTTTACAAAAAAAAGACAACTTTAAAAGAGGTTTTTTATTTTCTCCAATACTTATAATTCCCCTGCTTTTAGTTATAATTTCGGGTTTATTAATAAAAAGTATTCAGGGGGATTTTTTAGTATCGAACTATTTAAGTCATATCTTTACTGGTTTTTTAGGTTATTTTTTAGCATTTTTTATTTCTTATATACCTTTAGAGAAAATTAGAAAGTATTTGGTTCCATTTTATTTGTGTACTTTAATATCATTATTATTAATTTATTTTTTTGGGATTTCAGTTTCTGGAGCGCAAAGATGGCTAAACTTTGGCATATTTTCTTTTCAGCCTTCAGAAGTAGCTAAACTTAGCACTGTATTAACTCTTGCTTTAGTACTCGAGAAAAAAATAATTTTAACCATAAGAGATTTAGTATCGCCTTTATTAATAGTATTTATTCCATGGTTATTAATTTTCTTTCAACCGGACTTAGGGACCTCTTTAGTTTTGCTTGTTATGACATGTGTAATGCTCTATTGGTCGCAAATGCCCATAGAGTGGATTTTGATATTAGTGTTTTGTATCGTCACTTCTACATTATATCTAACCTTACCAATTCTTCTTATTTTCTGGATTCCAGTTATAGGATATCTTGCTTATAGATCTTCGAAAAAGAAAATTATTTTTTCTGCTCTCGCTATTTCGTTCCATTTATTAGTAGCAAAATTGACACCAATTTTGTGGCAATATGGTTTAAAAGAATATCAAAAAGATAGATTAGTTTTATTTTTAGATCCAAATAGAGATCCATTAGGTGGAGGATATCATTTGATACAGAGTCAAATTGCAATTGGTTCTGGAGGATTATTTGGGGCTGGTTTACTACAAGGTAAATTGACTAATTTGCAATTTATACCGGAACAACATACTGATTTTATATTCAGTGCTTTAGGCGAAGAGTTGGGTTTTATGGGGTGCATGATAGTTTTAGTTTTGTTCTTTTTTTTGATAAAAAAACTTATTAATACTGCAACAATTGCTAGGACTAACTTTGAATCTCTAATTGTTATTGGTATAGTCTCAACTTTTTTATTTCAAATAATTATTAACTTATTTATGACTATTGGATTAGGACCAGTTACTGGGATTCCCCTTCCCTTTATGAGCTATGGTCGAACTTCGTTGGTGACTAATTTTATATCTATAGGATTTGTTTTATCTATATTGAAACGTTCTAGATCACTAAGAAGTTGATGAAAGCACAAATAACTATAAAAAAAATTCAAGACCTTTTGATTAAAGGAGTTGAAACGATATATGTGGATGATGATACATCCAGAAGAATGTGGTGGGCTTCTTTAGAAGTTATTCAAAAAAATTTCCTTTCTCAGAATTATAAAAAAGGGGGTATTTGGGTTGCCTCGCCTTTGCCAACTTTTAATGATAAAAAATTTTTAAATCAATTTGATGGATGGCTTTGGTCTCCTGAGGGGTTTCCATATTTTCAAAATGAGAATGCAGGTTTTTTACCAGTCAATAATTCAGAAAAAATAAAAAAAGATTTTGATTTAGTTAGTAATTATAAAGTCTTAAATCTTTGTCAAGAAGATGGTTATGAACCTTTTTTGATGATAATAACTCCAAATTTTCAATGCGTATTATCAATTGTAGGAGAAAAAGATAAGAAAATTCTACTAGTGAAGTGTGATGAAGAAAGCCTAAAACTTTCAATTGAATTAATGCATGCAAAATTAAATCAAGAAAATTATGATGAGGGTGTAAAATTTCGTAATGCAATCAATAATTTAGGTAACCTTAATATTAACAATCAATTTGAAAAATCATTTTGGCCAATATTGTCGGCAAAATTAGCAAATATCGCGCAAAATCATAATATACAGAATTCCGTAATTAATGATGAAAAAAATGTGCAAATAACTGAAGCAAAATTATTACGAGCAATTTCTCATGAAGTAAGAACTCCTCTGGCAACAATAAGAACTCTCATAAGTTCTACTTTAAAAAAATATAAAATGGATGAATCAATGAGAAATCGTTTAATTCAAATAGATAATGAATGTAATGAACAAATTGATAGGTTTGGTTTAATCTTTAATGCAGCAGAATTAGTAAGTAATGAACAACCATCATTGAATAACTTGGCAAAAATTAATTTAGCCGAAATTTTTAAAAAGCTTGCTCCTTTGTGGAATAAACAATTAAATCGTCGCGGTATTTCTTTAAAGATAGATATCCCAAAACAACTTCCACAAATTTTAAGTGATTCTGAAAAATTAGAATTAATGTTAAGAGGATTAATTGACAAAAATACTAGAGGATTAAAAGAGGGTAGTACATTGATTTTAGAATTAAGACCAGCCGGTCAAAAACTCAAACTTCAACTAAAAGTACAAAAATTAGATAACAATCAAAAAGAAATTCAAAAAAAAGATAACGGTTCTGATATTGGTCCTGTTTTAAATTGGAACCCTCAAACTGGAAGTTTACAACTGAGTCAGAATGCCACTCAAAAGTTGTTAGCTAGTTTAGGAGGGCATGTCACACAAAGACGAGATACTGGTTTGACAGTATTTTTTCCGATTTCAGATTCAAAATGAAATGAGAATTAAGTTGTACATATATTAAATAATGTAGAAAATTTCTTATTAATTTTGAATTTTGCAAAATATGAATGCTAATTTCTTATTAGAAATAACTCAAAATTTAGGATGACTGAAACTTTAGTTGGTCAATTTCCAAAGCATATAGGAAGTACTGGGGGTTTATTAAACTCAGCAGAAACCGAAGAAAAATATGCAATTGTATGGAAAAGTTCAAAGGAACAAGCATTTGAATTGCCCACTGGTGGAGCGGCTATTATGCATGAAGGTGATAATTTAATGTACTTTGCAAGAAAAGAACAATGCCTTGCGTTAGGGACACAATTAAGAGCCTTCAAACCAAGAATTGAAGATTTTAAAATTTATCGAATTTTCCCAGGTGGGGATATTGAATTTTTACACCCAAAAGATGGTGTTTTCTCGGAAAAAGTAAACGAAGGCAGAGAGAAAGTAGGTCACAATCCTAGAAGAATAGGTGAGAATCCAAATCCAGCTGGATTGAAATTTACATCTAAGAATACTTTTGATTAACTTCCTTAAAGTTGATATAAACGAAGAAAATAATTATAATTTGGGTTGACATTATTAATATGATCAGCTCAAAGAAAGATAGTTTTTTAAAGGCTTACAAAGAAGGTAAAAATTTTATACCTATCACTCAAACTTGGCCAGCAGATTTAGAGACTCCATTATCGACTTGGCTAAAATTATCCTCAAAAGATTCTCATGGTGTTTTTCTTGAATCTGTTGAAGGTGGTGAAAGTTTGGGTAGGTGGAGCATTGTTGCAACTAAACCTCTTTGGGAAGCCGTTTGTTATGGAGAAGAAATAATTAAAACATGGAATAATGGCGAAACTGAGACACATAAAGGTGATCCTTTTGATATTTTAAAAAGTTGGACAAAAGAATATAAGTCAACCATGCTAGGTGATTTACCATCAATTGGACAGTTATATGGCTCTTGGGGTTATGAATTAATAAATCGAATAGAACCAAGCGTTCCAATAAATCAAATAACAGAAAACAATATCCCTTATGGTTCCTGGATGTTTTTTGATCAATTAGTTGTTTTTGATCAAATAAAAAGATGTATTACTGCAGTGGTTTATGCAGATATTACTTCTTCAAAAGAGTCCTCGATTGAAGAGTTATATCTAAACTCAATATCAAAAATTCAGAAAACTAGAAATTTAATGAGAGTTCCTCTAAAAGAGAATGAATTTTTAGATTGGAACGAAAATGAGAATTTGAATTTAAACCTAGAAAGTAATTGGAAGAAAAAAGATTTTGAGGATGCAGTTCTCTCCGCAAAAGAATATATAAAAAAGGGTGATATCTTCCAAATAGTTATAAGTCAGAAATTCCAAACCCAAGTCAATAATAATCCCTTTAATTTATACAGAAGTTTGAGAATGGTTAATCCATCTCCATATATGTCATTTTTTGATTTTGGCTCATGGTATCTAATTGGTTCAAGTCCTGAAGTAATGGTTAAAGCTGAAAAAAATAAAAATAGTCAGATTGTTGCAAGCTTAAGACCAATAGCTGGCACAAGACCAAGAGGTATTGATAATCAACAAGACTTGGAATTAGAAAAGGATTTATTAAAAGATCCAAAAGAGATAGCTGAGCATGTAATGCTAATTGATCTTGGGAGAAATGATCTTGGAAGAGTTTGTGAAATTGGTACTGTGAAGGTCAAGGATTTAATGGTTATTGAGAAATATTCACATGTTATGCATATAGTTAGTGAAGTTGAAGGAATCTTAAAAAACAATGCTGATGTATGGGATTTGTTGAAAGCATCTTTTCCCGCTGGGACAGTAACTGGGGCTCCAAAAATAAGAGCTATGCAATTGATTAAGCACTTTGAAAAAGATGCTAGAGGACCTTATGCAGGTGTTTACGGATCTATTGATATTAATGGTGCATTAAATACAGCAATTACGATAAGAACTATGATAGTTAAACCCTCAAAAGATGGAAAATATGATGTTTCAGTGCAAGCAGGAGCTGGAATAGTTGCTGATTCTTTTCCTGAAAATGAATATCAAGAGACGATAAATAAAGCAAAGGGGATACTAAAAGCATTAGCCTGTTTGGATAAATAAATGAGTCAAAATAATCTTTATAAGGGTTTTGAGGTTGAACTTTTCACAGGTACTTTAAATTCTCATATTGGTGTTTCGGCTGAAATTGAAAAAAAATTTCCTGATTTTGTAAAAGAGCCAGATAACAGAAACGTTGAATACATAACAACACCTGAAAAAGATTACAATTTTTTATATGAGAAATTAATAACTCCAAGAAAAAAGTTAAGACAATGGCTAAACAAAAAAAGGTTAACAATCATTCCTTCTTCCACTCTTTGCTTTAAACACGATATTCAATTTCAAAGATCTGATATTGACAATATTTATCATCAATTTATTCAAGATAATTATGGAACATCTATTGCAACTTCAAGTGTCCATATAAACATAGGAATAGATGATTTAGATAGACTTTTTTCAGCTATTAGACTTACAAGATCTGAGGCTGCTCTATATCTATCCCTAAGTGCAAGTTCACCTTTTTTAAATAATAAAATTACGGATAATCATTCTCAGAGATGGATCCAGTTTCCCAAAACACCATTAAAGGTACCTTTTTTTGTAAATCATAATTCTTATATCGATTGGATAGAGGAAAATATATCTAATAAAAACATGCAAAATATTAGGCATTTTTGGTCTTCAATCCGCCCAAATGGTCCCCAAAGACCTTTAATTCTTGATCGTTTAGAACTAAGAATTTGTGATTTTGTGCACGATATTAATCTGCTTTTAGGGATAACGGCCATGATAGAACTAAGAATTTTAAATCTTTTCGAAAATATAGATACCTTAGATCCTTTGAATGCCAGTGTTTTTTCTATGGAAGAATTATCAGAAATATGTGATCAAAATGAAATAAATGCTGCCAAAGATAGTCTGAATTCAGAGTTAATTCACTGGCAAGATGGCAAAAAAGTTATTTGTAAAGAGTGGATTCAAAATTTATTATCAGATTTGTCATCTACTGCAGAAAATTTTGGTATGAAACATCTTTTGAATCCAATCCATAAAGTCCTTGAAGAAGGTAATCAATCTATGAAATGGATAAATCAATATGAAAAAGGTCTTTCAATAGAGAAAATAATGAAAATTTCTATCGAAGATATGATTAGAAGTGAAAGCGAGAATGTTTGATTATTTAAATAAATATTTGATCTGAACATTTTCACTTATGACATAATAACTATATGGAATCTTTTCAACAGATAAAAAATAATAACGTGGATCTGATAAGTAATAATGATCCGCTTGATAAAAATCGTCTTTTAATTGAAGATTTGTGGGAATCTGTGCTCAGAGAAGAATGCCCTGATGATCAAGCAGAGAGATTGATACAGCTTAAAGAATTAAGTTATTCAAAACAAATTGATGGTGAAAGTTCAAAAACTTTTAAGAATGAAATTGTGGATATTGTAAATTCTATGGACTTAGCAGAATCTATTGCAGCAGCAAGGGCTTTTTCATTGTATTTTCAACTTGTGAATATTTTGGAACAAAGAGTTGAGGAGGATAGATATATACAAAGCTTTACTAATAAGGATGTTCAAAAATCACCAGACAATCTTGATCCTTTTGCCCCAGCATTGGCTAGGCAAAATGCTCCAGTTACTTTTAGAGAATTATTTTATAGGTTGAGGAAATTAAATGTACCACCAGGGAAATTAGAAGAGTTATTGCAGGAAATGGATATACGTTTAGTTTTCACGGCACATCCAACTGAGATAGTGAGACATACGATTAGACATAAGCAAACAAGAGTAGCAAATTTGTTAAAAAAAATACAGATCGAGCAATTTCTAACAAAAGAAGAAAAAAATTCTCTAAAAACCCAATTAAAAGAGGAAGTAAGACTTTGGTGGAGAACAGATGAATTGCATCAATTTAAACCATCAGTTTTAGACGAAGTAGATTATGCTCTGCATTATTTTCAGCAAGTTTTATTTAATGCGATGCCTCAATTGAGAGGCAGGATCGCTGAAGCACTCACCGAAAATTATCCAGATGTTCAGTTACCCTCTGAATCTTTTTGTAACTTTGGTTCTTGGGTAGGCTCCGATAGGGATGGTAATCCATCGGTCACTCCTGAGATAACATGGAGAACTGCATGCTATCAAAGGCAGTTGATGTTGGAAAGATATATTATTGCAACATCTAATCTTAGAGATCAATTAAGTGTCTCGATGCAATGGAGTCAAGTCAGTTCTTCTCTATTGGAGTCACTGGAAACTGACAGGGTTAAGTTCCCAGAAATATATGAAGCTAGGGCTACAAGGTATAGATCAGAACCTTACAGATTGAAATTAAGTTATATTTTAGAAAAATTACGGTTAACACAAGAAAGAAATAACTTATTGGCTGATAGTGGGTGGAAATTTGATTTAGAGGGAGAAATTGAAAACAAAAATCTAGATAAAGTTGAAAACTTATATTACAAGTCAGTAAACGAATTTACTTATGATCTTGAACTTATTAAAAATAGCTTGATTAGTACAGATTTAACTTGCGAGTCAGTAAACACACTACTTACTCAGGTTCATATTTTTGGATTTTCTTTAGCAAGTTTAGATATTCGTCAAGAGAGTACAAGGCATAGTGACGCGATACAAGAGCTTACAAATTATCTTGATTTAACTGTTAAATATGACCAAATGTCTGAAGAAGAGAAAATTAAATGGCTCATAGACGAATTAAATACTAAAAGGCCTTTAATTCCATCTGAAGCTAATTGGACAAAAACGACAGAAGAAACCTTTTCCGTTTTTAAAATGGTTAAGAGACTACAGCAAGAATTTGGAAGTCGTATATGTCATTCTTATGTTATTTCAATGAGTCATAGTGCATCTGACTTGCTTGAAGTTCTCTTACTGGCAAAAGAAATGGGACTTCTTGATCGAAATTCGCAAAAATCAAAATTATTAGTTGTTCCTCTCTTTGAAACTGTTGAAGATCTTAAAAGAGCACCAGAAGTAATGGAAAAGTTGTTTAAATTAGACTTCTACAGATCATTATTGCCAAAAGTTGGAGAATCTTTTAAACCTCTGCAAGAATTAATGCTTGGATATTCTGATAGTAATAAAGATTCAGGGTTTGTTTCTAGTAATTGGGAAATTCATAGAGCCCAAATAGCTCTTCAAAATCTTTCTAGTAGGAATAATATATTGCTAAGACTTTTTCATGGAAGAGGTGGTTCTGTAGGTAGAGGAGGAGGACCAGCCTATCAGGCAATATTGGCTCAACCAAGCGGCACTTTAAAAGGGCGAATAAAAATTACAGAACAAGGTGAAGTTTTAGCTTCTAAATATAGTCTTCCGGAACTGGCTTTGTACAATCTTGAGACTGTAACTACAGCGGTAATTCAAAATAGCTTAGTAAATAACAGACTTGATGCAACTCCAGAATGGAATCAATTAATGTCTAGGTTGGCCGAAACATCAAGGTCTCACTACCGAAAATTAGTGCATGAGAATCCTGATTTGTTAAATTTCTTTCAAGAGGTCACTCCAATAGAAGAAATAAGTAAATTACAGATATCTAGTAGGCCTGCTAGAAGAAAAAAAGGTGCAAAAGATTTATCAAGTTTACGAGCTATTCCATGGGTATTTGGATGGACACAAAGTAGATTTCTTTTGCCAAGTTGGTTTGGAGTTGGTACTGCATTATCATCTGAATTAAATTTACATCCACAACAAATCGAATTATTAAGAGTCTTGCATCAAAGATGGCCATTTTTTAGGATGCTTATATCTAAAGTAGAAATGACATTATCTAAGGTGGATTTAGAAGTCGCTAGATATTATGTTGATACTCTTGGCAGCAAAAAAAATAAAGATTCTTTTGATAATATTTTTGAAGTCATTTCTGAAGAATATAATCTCACGAAATCTTTAATACTTGAAATTACGGGTAAAAATAAGCTTCTTGAATCTGATAGAGACTTGAAATCATCAGTAAGCTTGAGAAATAAAACTATCATTCCATTGGGATTTTTGCAGGTTTCACTTCTAAGAAGACTAAGAGACCAGACAAGACAACCCCCAATAAGCGAGTTTGTAATTGATAAAGATGAATCTAGAAGAGCTTACAGTAGAAGTGAACTGTTAAGGGGGGCACTTTTAACTATCAATGGGATAGCCGCTGGCATGAGAAATACAGGTTAAAAATTGCAATATTTTTCTACAAAAAAACTTGTTCTTCCAGAAGGTTACTTTGTTAACTCTTCTCAAATCCCATTAGCTAAAGAAGTTAATAAACTTTTAGCTAATTGTGGTTGTGATACATTTCCAATAAAACCTCTTTCCGAGGCTATTGAGAAAAGTAATTTCTTTTTTGCCATACAGAGTGAATTAAAAAATAAATTATATGGCTTTGTAAGGGTTACGTCAGATAGGGGATTGAATGCAAACTTGTGGAATTTAAGTGCATTGCCAGGTAATAATCAGCAACTTTATTATTCAATATTGCTCCAAATAACTCTTGAGAAAATAAATAGAGAAATGCCTGGATGCAGTATTTCTGTACAGGCACCATTATCTTCGTTTCTAAGTTTAGAGGAAAATGGATTCATACTAGATCCAAATGGAATAAGAGTAATGGGATATAAACTGTAAAAATGATGTTACGAGCATGGAGGGATTCGAACCCCCGACTCTCAGAACCGGAATCTGATGCTCTATCCAACTGAGCTACATGCCCTTTAATTTTTCAATTTCTTTAAAGAAAATCTAAATATTTTAAACTTAGCTAATTTAATTAATGAATGCACAAAAAAAATTTTTTTAAATAAATTAAAAATTAAAAATTTTCGAAACCATAAAAGTTTTGAAATTGATTTAAAAGAGCAAAGAACAATTGTTCTTGGCTGTAACGGTATTGGCAAATCAAATTTACTAGAATCAGTTGAATTTTTAAGCCAACTGAAATCAAATAGAGCATTGAGCGATAAAGATTTAATAGAGAATGACAGTGATATGGCTGTAGTCATAGGACAGATCAATTTTAAAGACGATTTAAAGTTAAATCTATTCCGAAAAGGCCCTAAAAGAATTTACGTCAATGAATCAATCCTGAAAAAACAGAGTGAAATAAAGAATTATATTCGGAGTGTATGTTTCTGTTCTAATGATATAGATATTGTGAGGAGTGAACCAAGTTATCGAAGAACATGGATTGATAAAGTCGTATCTCAACTTGAACCAGTATATTTAGATCTGATAATTAGATTTAATAGGCTTTTAAAGCAAAGAAGTCATTTTTGGCGTTCGGAAAGTTTCTTAAAAACCCAATCCTCAGATATTGTTGAAAGCTTTGATATTCAAATGTCAATAATAAGTACAAGAATTTTTAGGCGCAGAAGAAGGGCTCTATTAAAAATAAAACCATATGTTGAATATTGGCATAATCATTTAAGTAAATCTAAAGAGCAAATAGATATTAATTATCTTTCGGGGATTCAAAATATAAGTCCAGAAGAAGAAGAAGAAGAAGTTATTAGTAAAAAAATAGCAGAACAACTCTTAAATCAACGTTCAATTGAAGCATTGACTGGTAAATGTAATTTTGGACCTCATCGTGATGATGTTGAGTTTCTAATCAATAATGTTTCAGTTAGAAAATATGGTTCGTCAGGACAACAAAGGACTTTTATCTTGGCTTTAAAGATGGCTGAACTCGATTTATTAACTAAAACATTAAATGTCCCTCCAATACTCATATTGGATGATGTTTTGGCGGAATTAGATTTAACCAGGCAAAATTTGTTATTAAATTCTGTTGGTAAAGATAGTCAATGTTTTATAAGTGCGACACATTTAGATAAATTTAATCAGTCTTTCTTATGCTCGTCACAAATGATTCACTTATAATTTTAAAAAGGAATGATTTTTAGCTAATCTTAATTCCATATAAATTTCTTAAATGGAAATCTACAAAAAAAGTCAAGTTTTAAGTTCGTTAAGTGATGAGCAAAAATCAAGCCATCAAAGTAAACACCTTTTGTTGGAACTTTATAGATGCGATGGCGAAAAATTAAATGATGAATCCTTTTTGCGCTGTATTTTAAACAGAGCTGCTAAATTGGCAAATGCAACAGTTTTAAATTTGATAAGTAATAAATTTGAGCCTCAGGGGGTTACCGCAATTGCATTACTGGCAGAATCTCATATTTCAATACATACTTGGCCTGAATCTAATTATTCGGCAGTCGATATTTTTACATGTGGTCAAAATATGATGCCTGAACTAGCTAGTCAATATTTAATTGAATCTTTGGTGGCTAAGGAACATTCTTTGCGTGTCATTGAGCGAAATCCACCTTTAGCAGTACCTAAACAAATTAGAGCAGCTGTTTAATACAATATTTACCTATTTAATTTTCCGCTTATTAGTCCTTCAAGATCTAAGCTTGTGCAATTAAATCCTAAACTAGAAAAATATTGAACTAATTCATTAAAGTTATATTTGTTAAAAAAATGCTTTAATTCATCTTCGGGAATTTCAATTCTTGCAGTTGAGCCTTGGCATCGAACTCTAACCTCCGATAAGCCTCCTTCTTTAAGGTATTCTTCTGCTTTCTCAACCATTTTTAGCCTCTCACTTGTTATTTCATGGCCATAAGGAAATCTTGATGATAAGCAAGGTTGAGCAGGTTTATCCCACCAAGGAAAACCTAATGCTCTTGATATATCTCTGATGTCTTTTTTTGAGAATTTAAATTTCGCAAGGGGAGAGATAACTCCTGCTTGTTTTGAGGCTTGTATACCTGGTCTGTAATCTTTAAGATCATCAAGATTAACCCCATCTAAAACAATCTTGTACTTAAGTTTTTTTGAAAGGTAGGTAGTATGTTTGTGGAGCTCTTTTTTGCATGCAAAGCACCGATCCTTAGGATTTTTACTGTAACTTGATTGGTCTAATTCTGATGTTTTAACTTCTAAATGCTTTACTCCAATCCATTTTGCTTGACTTTTTGCTTCTTCGCGAAGAGTATTAGCTAATGCAGGTGAAATTCCAGTTATTGCGATTGCTTTGCTACCCAATTGCTCGAATGCTAATGATGCTACTAATGTGCTGTCAACTCCTCCGGAATAAGCAATACAAACACTTTCAAGATTCTTAATGTATCTTCTAATTGTATAAAGCTTTTCACTTTGTTCATCAGAGAGAATTTCTAGTTGATTGAACATGTTAATTACTTTAAAATTTAAATTACATATGAATAGGTTGAATTTATTATTAAATCTTTAATAATATTCTTATTTATATATTAGATTAAATCTATTAATTTTGTTCAATTGACGAATACTAGTAGAAATAGAGGAATTGGAATTGTCACTGCAAGTGACAGTAAAGAGAGATCAAAAGGTCAATTACATATTTATGATGGAGAGGGTAAGGGAAAAAGTCAGGCTGCTTTAGGAGTAGTTCTGAGGACAATAGGATTAGGAATATGCGAAAAAAGACAGTCAAGAGTTTTACTTCTAAGATTTTTAAAAGGTCCTGAGAGGCCATATGACGAGGATTCGGCTATAGAGGCTTTGCAAAGAGGCTTTCCACATTTAATTGACCATGTTAGGACAGGAAGATCTGAATTCTTTACTGCTGATCAAGTGACAAAGTTTGATGTTGGTGAAGCTGAGAGAGGTTGGAATATTGCCAAAGGAGCGATTGCAAGTTCTCTTTATTCTGTTGTTGTACTAGATGAGTTAAACCCAGTTCTTGATTTAGGAATGCTTGATATCAATGAAGTAGTTGACTCTCTTCAAAAGCGTCCAGATGGATTAGAAATAATTATTACCGGAAGGGCAGCCCCTTCCTCTTTGGTAAGAATATCTCAACTCCATTCAGAAATGAGACCACGTTTGGCAAGAGACTTATCAACACTAACCAGACAAAGTAGTTCTAGGGGTGGAATTGAAATTTATACAGGTGAAGGAAAGGGTAAATCCACAAGTGCTCTAGGTAAGGCTCTTCAAGCTATCGGTAAAGGGATATCTCAAGATAAAAGCCATAGAGTTTTAATTTTACAGTGGTTAAAAGGTGGGAATGGTTATACCGAAGATGCTGCCATAGAAGCTTTGAGAGAGAGTTACCCTCATTTAGTTGATCATTTGCGTTCAGGTAGAGATGCTATCGTATGGAGAGGTCAGCAACAACCAATTGATTATGTTGAAGCTGAAAGAGCTTGGGAAATTGCTAAAGCTGCTATTTTGTCTGGTTTGTATAAAACAATTATTTTAGATGAATTGAATCCAACTGTTGATCTAGAGCTGCTACCTATGGAATCAATACATCAAACACTTTTAAAAAAACCTGCAGAAACAGAAGTTGTCATAACTGGTAGGTGTAAAAATGAACCTTCATACTTTGAACTTGCTGATGTTTACTCTGAAATGGTTTGTCATAAGCATTATGCAAATGTTGGAGTTGATTTGAAAAGAGGTGTAGATTACTAAATATTCTTAAACTTATTTATTGCACAATATTTTCTTTATCTTTTCAATCCCGCCTTCAATAGATCTTGACTGAATTTTGAATTGAGACAAGATTCTTGACGCTTTTTCAGAACGTTTACCCGATTTACATATAGTGAAAACCTCTTTACTTAAACTTTCTTTTTGAATAAATTTTAAGTCAGATTCCCGGTTCAAATGGCTTAAGGGAATTGATATAGATCCCTTTATTGCAGAAGTAGAAAATTCTTCATTTTCTCTAACATCAATTAAAAGAATTTTGTTGGGTTTTGCTTTGTATAAACTGTTAAATTCATTAGCATTAATACTGTTGATTTTATTATTTTTCTCACAATATTCATCGATATTATAAAACCCGTCAAACTGAGACAGATTTTTTATTTGTTTATTTGAATGATCACTTTTGAGATGCAATTTTTTCATATTCATATTCAATAGATTAAAAATTAAAATCTTTCCATCTAAAATTTCACCTTTTTTCAAAATAATTTTGATAATTTCATTAACTTGAAGAATTCCTATTAAACCTGTTGAAACGCCTACAACCCCGTATTCTGCACAACTAGGGGCAGCATTTTTTGAAGGTGATTCTGGAAGTAAGTCTCTTAAATTAGGACTATTTTTATTTAAATTGAAAACACTCACTTGCCCTTCAAAGCCCTGAACACTCCCAAATACAAGGGGTTTATTTAATATCAGGCATGAATCATTTATTAAATATCTTGTTCCAAAGTTATCAGAGCAATCACAAATGACATCAAACCCCTTTATTGTCTCAAGAGCATTTTTAGGATTAATTCTCTCTGAAAAGGTTAATATTTCACAATTAGGATTGAATTTTTTAATTCTTTCCTTGGCAGAATCAATTTTAAGATTGCCAATATTATTTGTTTCATGAATTATCTGTCTCTGGAGATTAGACTTTTCCACTTGATCGTTATCAACTATTCCGATTCTCCCAATTCCTGCTGCAGCTAGATAAAACAAAACAGAAGACCCAAGTCCACCAGCTCCAATACATAATACTGAACTGTTTTTAAAATTTAGTTGACCCTCATAACCTATCTCTTTGAGGGTGAAATGTTTTTGATATCTTTCTTCTTCATCAGAGTTTAAGAAATTAAATTTGATATCTTTGGACATTTCGATCTTTTAATTTTTGCGAGCTAAACTATGAAAACATAATAATTAAAATAAAAATTTTAGACTTTTAAATTTTTCTTATTGCTCTGATTTATTAATGTTTTTGTTAGAACTAGATGATAATGTGAAGTTTTTATAAATAAATTTTAAGTTTAAATATCTTCAGAAAGCCCGCATACCAACGCCTCTAAAAAAATACAAAATGTTTCGGTTCGGAATTTTACACAACAAAAAGGTAGTCAATAGACGTTTTTTCCGATACTGTCTGGTTCATATATTAAGTTAACTGAATTCATGAGTGATAACACTCCAGAGTCAAACCAAGACTCCGGCTCCGATACAAGCTCAGAAACCAAAAGTTTTTCAGAGAAGTACTCTGATGTTATGGGAAAAGTCAACGAAACCCTTGGTAATGTTGATTGGACTCAAATGGGTAAGTACGGCAAGGCGGCAGGCATAATTGCTGTTGTCGTAATAGCTCAGATAATAATTAAAGTTGTCATTGACACGATAAACTTTTTTCCAATTCTTCCTGGTTTACTAGAACTACTAGGCGTCATTGTTGTCGGTCAATGGAGCTGGCAAAATCTTCGTACCAGTGAAAATCGTGAAGCTGTTTTAGATAAGGTACAAAATCTTAAGAAGACATATTTAGGTTAGTTAAAGATTACATATTAAGAATTGCTTTTACGTAATCTTGAACTTGTTTTAAGTACCCTCCTCCAAACATATTGGCATGGTTCAATATGTGATAAAAATTATAAATAATAATTCTTTTTTCAAATCCGTTTTTTTTAGGAAAAATTCTATGATATTCTTCATAAAATTCTTTTCTAAAACCTCCAAATAGTTTTGTCATAGCTATATCTACTTCATTATCTGCCCACCAAGATGCAGGATCAAATATAACTCCCTTTCCATTTTTGTCTATTCCTGCGTTACCTGACCATAAATCACCATGAACTAGAGCATTTATTGGGTTGTGATTCAGCAATTCTGACTTAATTTTTTCTTTAACTTTATTAATAATTTCTTTATCTAAAATCCCCGATTTAAGACTTAGTAATTGAGGTATTATCCTTAAGTTTAAAAAACAA